>NZ_JBSHGQ010000017.1:0-29654 GCF_053617895.1 Microbacterium sp. NPDC055683
CGTCCGGGGTCTCGCGCGTCGCGAGGCGGCTGTCCTACATTCGGAGGATGGCTGCCCCCGCGCGCATGCACGACGTCACCCCCGAGAACGAGCGGCTCGTCGACCTCGTGCTCGACTACTCCCGCCGTCGGCTGCTCGACCCCGACGTCCCGCTCGACAAGCCGGCCTCCGCCGCCGAGCTCCGTCGCCTCGCGGGCACCACCATCCGCGAGGAGGGCATCGGCGGCGAGCGAGCGCTCGCCATCTTCGAGCACGTGCTCGCCCCCGCGTGCATCACGACGGACCATCCGCAGTACCTGTCGTTCATCCCCACGGCGCCCACGAAGGCGGCGACCGCGTTCGACCTCGTCGTGTCGGCCAGCGCACTCTACGGCGGATCGTGGCTCGAGGGGTCCGGCGCCGTGCACGCGGAGAACGAGGTCATCGCGTGGCTCGCCGCCGAGTTCGGGCTGCCGCGCGGGGCGGGCGGCGTGTTCGTCCAGGGCGGCACCCTCGGGAACCTCTCCGCCCTCGTCGCGGCGCGCGAGGCCGCCCGCGCCCGGCTCGCCGAATCGGGCGCCTCCGTGCCGGATCGCTGGATCGTCGTGTGCAGCGCGGAGGCGCACTCCTCGATCGGATCCGCCGCGCGCGTCATGGACGTCGACGTCGTGGGCGTCGTCCCCGGCGAGGACGGCATGCTGCGCGGCGACGACGTGGCCGACGCGCTCTCCGCGCACGGCGACGCCGTCTTCGCCGTCGTCGCCACGGCGGGCTCGACGAACTTCGGCATCGTCGACGACATCGCCTCGATCGCCGCGCTCAAGGAGGAGCACGGCTTCTGGCTCCACGTCGACGGCGCGTACGGGCTCGCCGCCATGCTCTCCCCGCTCGTGCGCGACCGCTTCGCGGGCGTCGAGCACGCCGACTCCCTCGTCGTCGACCCCCACAAGTGGCTGTTCGCGCCGTTCGACGCCTGCGCCCTCGTCTACCGCGACCCGGAGACGGGACGGCGCGCCCACACGCAGCACGCCGAGTACCTCGACACGCTCACGGAGACCGCCGACTGGAGCCCGTCGGACTACGCCGCTCACCTCACGCGCCGGGCGCGCGGTCTGCCGTTCTGGTTCTCGCTCGCGAGCTACGGCGCCGCCGCGTACCGCGACGCCATCGGCGCGTCCATCGCGCTCGCCCGCGACATCGCCGACGTCATCCGCGCCCGCGACGGGTTCTCCCTCGTGCGCGAACCGCAGCTCGGCGTCGTCGTGTTCGAGCGCGACGGCTGGTCGAAGGCCGACTACGCCGTGTGGTCGGACCGCCTGCTCGACGCGCAGCGCGCGTTCGTCGTGCCGAGCTCGCACGCCGGTCGACCCAACGTGCGCTTCGCCATCCTCAACCCCCGCACGACCCGCGCGCAGCTCGAGGCCATCCTCGACACCATGCTCTGACGACGTCGGGGCGTGACGCGGGTACGCGCAGCGGAATGCGGGCACGGCTACGCTGGGTGCCGTGACCGACCGCGCACCGCTCTCCCGCACGCCCGCCCTCTCGCGCAAGCTCAGCGCCATCGCCGAATCCGCCACCCTCAAGGTCGACGCGAAGGCCAAGGCGCTGAAGGCCGAAGGCAGGCCCGTCATCTCGTACGCCGCCGGCGAGCCCGACTTCGCGACGCCGCAGTTCATCGTCGACGCGGCCGCCGAGGCGCTGAAGGACCCGGCCAGCTACCGCTACACGCCCGCCGCCGGCCTCCCCGCCCTGCGCGAGGCGATCGCGGCGAAGACGCTGCGCGACTCGGGCCTCGAGGTCTCGCCGTCGCAGGTCGTCGTCACGAACGGCGGCAAGCAGGCCGTCTACCAGGCCTTCCAGGCGGTCGTGAACCCGGGCGACGAGGTGCTCCTCCCCGCCCCGTACTGGACCACCTACCCCGAGGCCATCGCACTCGCCGACGGCGTCCCCGTCGAGGTGTTCGCGGGCGCCGACCAGGAGTACAAGGTCACCGTCGCCCAGCTCGAGGCCGCGCGCACCGACAAGACGACGGTGCTCGTGTTCGTGTCGCCGTCGAACCCGACGGGATCGGTGTACACGCCGGAGGAGACCGCGGCCATCGGCCAGTGGGCGCTCGAGCACGGCATCTGGGTCGTCACCGACGAGATCTACCAGAACCTCGTCTACGAGGGCGTGCGGGCGGTGTCGATCGTCGAGGCCGTGCCCGAGCTCGCGAAGCAGACGCTGCTGCTCAACGGCGTCGCGAAGACCTACGCCATGACGGGATGGCGCGTGGGCTGGCTCGTGGGACCCTCCGACGCCGTCGCGCTCGTCGGCAACCTCCAGTCGCACCTCACGAGCAACGTCAACAACGTCGCGCAGCGCGCCGCGGTGGCCGCCCTCACGGGTCCGCAGACCGAGGCGGAGCAGTTCCGCGTCGCGTTCGACCGCCGTCGCCGGCTCATCGTCGACGAGCTGTCGAAGATCGACGGCGTCGAGGTGCCGAACCCGCTCGGCGCGTTCTACGCGTACCCCGACGTACGGGGCCTGCTCGGCCGTGAGTGGAGGGGCCGCCGCATCGAGACGTCGCTCGAGCTCGCCGACCTCATCCTCGACGAGGCCGAGGTCGCCGTCGTCCCGGGTGAGGCCTTCGGCCCGAGCGGCTACCTGCGCCTGTCGTACGCGCTCGGCGACGACCAGCTCGTCGAGGGCATCCAGCGCCTCCAGCGCCTGTTCGCCTGACGCGCCGCCCCCTCCTCGCCGAGACCAGCTTCCGTCGATGAGGCTGGCGCTCCCCGCGTCGGTGTCGACGACCAGGGCTGGTCTCGGTGAGGGAGGGCGGCCGACTACAGCTCGACGCCGACCGTCACGGGCTCGGGCTGGAGGACGATGCCGAACTCGGCCGCGACACGGCTGCGGATGAAGCGAGCGAGCTCCGCCACCTCGCCGCCCGTCGCGCCGCCGCGGTTGGTCAGGGCGAGCGCGTGCTTGGTCGACACGCCCGCCCGCGAGCGCGGCAGGCGGAAGCCCTTCTCGATGCCGGCATGCTCGATGAGCCACGCGGCGGGCACCTTCACGTCGGATCGCGCAGGCGGCGCGGTCGGCAGCGCGCCCGTGTACTCGTCGAGCGGGATGACGACGACGGGGTCGAGGTCGGGCTCGACGGGCCAGCGCGGGCAGTCGTCGGGCAGCGCCTGCGCGACCGCCTCCGGCAGGATCGGGTTCTGGAAGAACGATCCCGCGCTGTGGGTGTCGGCGTCCGGGGCGTCGAGGACCATGCCCTTCGATCTGCGGATCGCGAGGACGTGATCGCGGATCCAGGCGAGCGAGACGCCCTGTCCCTCCCCGACCCCGAGCGCCGACCGCAGCCGCGCATCGCGCAGCGGGCGGTCGTCCGTTCCGACGTGCGCGAGCTCGAGCGTGAGCGACAGGATGACGGCGTCGCGCTCGGGTGCTCCGCCGCCGTGCCGCTTCAGGACCGACGTGCGGGGCCCGAGGCCGAGGTCGGAGGCCGGCACGGTTGACACCTCTCCCGTGTGCCGGTCGATGAGGTCGACCTCGACGAGCGTCTGCACGATCTCCTGGCCGTACGCCCCGACGTTCTGGATGGGCGCGGCCCCCGCCGTGCCGGGGATCCCCGACATCGCCTCGATGCCTGCGAGCCCGTGCGCGACCGTCCACGCGACGAGCTCGTCCCAGTTCTGGCCCGCCTCCACGCGCAGCCGCACACGTCCGGCGGGCGCGCCGCCGACGACCTGGAACCCGCTCGTGAGGATGCGCACGACCGTGCCGGGGAACGGCTCGTCGCCGACGAGCAGGTTCGACCCGCCGCCGAGGACCATCCACTCGTCCTCGTCCGCCCAGACCTCGCGCAGCGCGTCGACGAGCTCGTCGCGCGTGCGCGCGTCGACCATCCGCTCGGGTGCGGCGCCGACGCGCAGCGTCGTGAGCTGCGAGAACGGGATGGGCGCGACCTCGGTCATGCGCGCCGGACGCGCACCTGCGCCTTGCCGAGCACGGTCGTGTCGGCCGACGTCACGGTGAGGTCGATGCGGGCCGTCTCGTCGTCGAGCTGGCCGACCTTCGCGACGACCGACACGTCGGCGCCGGTCTCGGGGTCGACCACGACGGGGCGCGTGAAGCGCACGCCGTACTCGAGGATGCGTCCGGAGTCGCCGAGCCACTCGGCGATCGTGCCGACCGACAGGCCCATCGTCAGCATCCCGTGCGCGAGGACGCCCGGGAGGCCCACCGACTGCGCGACGTCGTCGCGGTAGTGGATCGGGTTGAAGTCCCCCGATGCCCCCGCATACCGCACGAGCGACTCGCGCGTGAGGTGGACGGTGCGCTCGGCGACGACGTCTCCGACGGCGATCCCGGTCATGCCGCGCTCTCCTCTCCGCCGACGAGCAGCACGCTCGTCGCGGTCACGACATGCGCGCCGCCGGCATCGACGATCTCGGCGTCGCTCGTGATCATGGCGTTGGATCCCACCGTGCGGATGCCCGTCACCGTGAGCCGCGCCGTCAGCTCGTCTCCCGCGACGATCGGACGCGAGTAGCGGAACCGCTGCTCGGCGTGGATGGTCCGCTCCAGCGCGATACCGCTGTCGGGCTCCGCGAGCAGCTGCTGCAGCGTGTGGTCCTGGACGACCATCGCGAACGTCGGCGGGGCGACGACGTCGGCGTAGCCGAGCGCGCGCGCTGCCTCGGGGTCGGTGTGCTGCGGGGCGTCGGCGAAGACGGCGCGCGCGAACTCGCGCACCTTCTCCCGCCCCACGAGGTACGAGGGTGTCGGCGGGAACTCGCGTCCGACCAGTTCGGGGTTCACAGGCACCCGGCCATCCTAACGAGCGCCCCTGACGGCCGTCCGACCGCGGGACGGGCGTAGACTTCCGGGCGTGTCTTCCGCGATGAGCCCGTGCAGCGGGCGTGAGGGGGTCGTCGGCGCGGTCTGCGCCGGCGACAGAGCCTGAGCGAGCGCGCCCGCCCCGACGGGGCGACGGCGCGCCCTCCCTGCCGCCGCGCGCCGTCCCGGCGCCGCCTCTCCTGCGCCGGAACCGGCGCGATCATCGCCGCGCCGCGTCGCCCCGCGACCTCCGGCGCTCCTCATCGAAGGACATCGTCATGACCCCGTTCACCGAGCGCGACATCCGCGCCTCGTTCGCCAACGCCTCCCGCAAGGAGGCCGCCGACCTCGCGCTGCCCGCCGGCTTCGCCGAGATCGACTTCTCCCGCCGCGACTTCCTCGGGTGGGCCGATCCCCGGCTCCCGAAGCGCGCCTACGTCGTCGCCGACCTCGACGGCCGACCCGTGGGCGTGCTGCTGCGTCAGGCCGACCAGCGGCTCTCGGCGCGCAGCCAGTGCGCGTGGTGCGACGACATCACGCTCGCGCACGACGTCCAGTTCTTCGCCGCGCGCAAGGCCGGAGCCGCGGGCCGCAAGGGCGACGTCATCGGCACGCTCGTGTGCGCCGACTTCGCGTGCTCGCAGAACGTGCGGAAGCTCCCGCCGCTCGCCTACGAGGGCTACGACCGCGAGGCCGCACGCGAGGCGCGCATCGAGCGGCTGCGCGCCCATGTGCGCGCGTTCGTGCGCGAGCTCGGCGTCGACGGCTGACCGTCAGGCGGTCTTGCGTCCGGCCTTGATCGCCTTCTGCGCCATCTGGGCCGCGATGACGACGAGGAACACGGCGAACAGGATGTTGCCGACCTGCGGGTCGACGAGGTTCGCGACCCACGTGCCGAGCGGCGCCGTCACGCAGGCGGCGCCGCCCACGCACCCGGCGGCCACGAAGTCGACGTTCTGCTTGCGGAAGTTCGCGATCGTGCCGGACAGCGACGTCGGGATCATCATGAGCAGCGACGTGCCCTTGGCGACGAGGTCGCTCATCCCGAACAGCAGCATGAGCACGGGGACGACGACGATGCCGCCGCCGACGCCGATGAGGCCCGACATGACGCCCGTGACGAGCCCGAGGACGACGAGCAGGGCCCCCATGAGCACGTCGATCTCGACCGTCGCGTCGCGCGAGGGGACGATGAGGAACAGGCTCACGACGACGACCGCGAGGAAGCCGACGAAGATCCAGCGGAGCACCGGCTCCGACAGCACGTGCAGCAGTCTCACGCCGATCTGCGCGCCGACGACGGCGCCCGCCGCGATGAGGAGCGCGGCGATCCAGTCGACGTCGCCGTTGATCGCGTAGGAGATCACGCCCACGACGGCCGTGGGGATGATCGCGGCGGACGAGGTGCCCGTACCGAAGCGCTGCGTGAACCCGACGAGCAGGACGAGGAGCGGCACGATCACGGTGCCGCCGCCGACGCCGAAGAGGCCGGACAGGAAGCCGGCGAACGCGCCGATGACGAGGAACGAGGCGATCGCCTTACCCCCGCGACGCCGTTCGTCCGTCACGCGTCCGCGCCCATCGCGAGTTCCGTCATCTGCCGCCTCCTGCTCGTCGTGCACCTACCGCTTCACACTATCCCGGCCGTGTTTCCGGCAGACGACGCACCGCTGCCCGCAGGGGCGGCGCGAGCCGCTCAGGCGATGGCGCGGACGAACACGGCGGACGCCGTCTCCTCGGCGACGCGGTCGAACCCGAGCCGCTCGTAGAATGCGACGGCGCCCGTGTTCGCGAGGTCGGCGGCGAGGTGGACGCCAGGGACGCCGCGCGTGCGCAGCTCCGAGACGAGGGCGTCGACGAGGCGCCTGCCCCATCCGCGCCCCTGCACGTCGGGCAGGAGGTCGATGTGGAGGTGGGCGGGATGGCGCGCCGCGTACGCGGTCGCGGCGGGCCCGCGGCCGTACGCGTAGCGGACGAGGTCGGCCTCGCGACCGAACGCGTCGCCCGCGTGCGGCCAGCGCTCGGTGTGCGCCGGCCACCATTCGTCGCGGAACCACGTCTCGAACTCGGCAGTGTCGGGGGCGCACACGATGTAGCCCGACGCGCGCCCGTCGCGCTCGACCGTGAACGCGAGGTCGGGATGGCGGTCGACATAGGGGTAGAGGAAGAGCGCCGGCCACAGGGCGTCGTCGGTGAGCATCCCTGTGGCATCGGCGCCCGCGGCCGCCGTCCGCACGCACACGTCGCCGAGGTCCTCACGGTCTTCGGGACGGTAGGGGCGGATGATCTCGGGCACGATCCTGCAACGATACGCCCGCGCGCGGTCGCGGCGCGAGGGCCGTGCCTCACCCCGCGACGTCCTCCAGGAGCGCGCGGTAGAAGACCTCGCCCCGTTCCAGGCTGTCGACCGAGACGTGCTCGTCGAGGCCGTGGATGCCCGCGCGCTGCGCCGCCGACATCCGCAGCGGCGCGAAGCGGTAGACGTCGGGGACGTGCCGGTGGAGGAAGCGGGAGTCGGTCGCCTGCATCATGAGGTACGGCGCCGTCACGGCGCCCGGGTACGCGACGCCCACGGCCCGCTCGATCGCGCGGAAGCCCTCGCCGTCGACCGACGACTCCGGCGATGGGTCGGAGCCAGACAGCACCTCGATCCCGACCTCGGGGTCGCGGATGGCGCGGCGCAGGCGCGCGGTCGTCGTCGCGACCGTCTCCCCCGGGGCGATGCGCAGGTTGAGGGTCGCCTCGACGCGCGGGGCGAGCACGTTCATGGCCGTCCCGCCCTCCAGGACGGTCGCGGCGACCGTGGTGTGGACGAGGGCGGCAGGCTCCCCGCCGAGACGCGCGAACAGGCGCGCCGTGAGCCAGGGCGCACCGGTCAGAACCCGCAGCAGCAGCCGCGACGGGCCGGCCGCCCGCGGGACGAAGGCCGCGAGCATGGCCCGGATGGAGGCGGGCAGGCGAGCCGGGAACGGGTTCGGCTCCAGCCGAGAGAGGGCGCGCGCCATCCGCGTCGTCGCGGTCGTGCGGGGCGGCGCCGAGGCGTGCCCTCCCGGCGACGTCGTCTGCAGACGCGCCATCATGATGCCCTTCTCGCCGAGCCCCACCATGGCGGCCTCGCCCGCGAGGAACGGCAGCGGGCGCTCCACGACCGCGCCGCCCTCGTCGATCGCGAACGCGGGGCGGACGCCTCGTTCCCGCAGGAGCGCGACGATCGCCTGTGCACCCGTGCCGTCGGTCTCCTCGTCGCCGCCGAAGGAGAGGTAGACGTCGCGCGAGGGTGCGAACCCCGCCGCGAGGAGGTTCTCGACGGCCTCGAGGATGACGATGAGGGGCCCCTTGTCGTCGAGCGCTCCGCGCCCGTGCACGATGCCGTCCGCGATCCGTCCCTCGAAGGGAGGGTGCGACCATCCGTGTCCTTCGTCCGCCGGGACGACATCGAGGTGCGCCATGAGCACGATCGGGTCGCGGGAGCCCGTGCCGCGCCAGCGGTAGAGCAGCCCGAGCTCTCCGACCTGCTCGGCCTCGAGGTTCTCCGCGATGCGCGGATAGAGCTCGTCGAGCAGTGCGCGGAACGCGTGGAACGCGCCGTGGCCACGCTCGGCCCACGCGGCCGACACGGTCTCGATCCGGATCATGCGCGACAGTCGTCCGGCGACTCCCGGTCGCGCCGTGGCATCGGTCATGACGCCCACGCTAGCGCGCGGTAGCGTGTCGGCGTGCCGATCCTCGCCGCCCCCTGCGCCGCCTTCGACGCGGCCGTGTGGTGGGAGCGATCGCGCGCTGAGCGCTTCACGCGCGGGCGCGAGGCGCTGCGCGCGCTCGTCGGCGACGTCGCCGTCACGGCGGCCGTCTGCCCCGACTGCGGGCGTCGCCACGGCGCGCCGCTGCTGGCGGACGGGCGCTTCGCGAGCGTCTCGCACGCGTCGGGCGGCTCCCTCGCCGCCGTGGCGGACCGCGCCGTGGGTGTCGATGTCGAGGACCGGCCGCTGCGGCTCCTGCCGGCCGTGGCCGTCCCTCCCGGCGAGGACCCGCTGCAGCACTGGACCCGCGTGGAGGCCGTCCTGAAGGCCGACGGCCGCGGGCTGCGCGTCGACCCCGATGCCGTGCTCTTCGCGCCCGGCGAGGGCGGATGGCGCGCCACCCTCGACGGGCGTGCCTACGTCGTGCACGACCTCGCGCTGGACGGCCCGCACGCCGCGTCCGTCGCCGTGGCGGCGGAGTAGGTCGGGACGGCGAGGGCGGTCAGCGACGGGCGGGCAGGGGCGGCAGCGCGGTCTCGTGCAGCCAGGGGCGCAGCGAGTCGCCTGCGACGGCCTCGAAATCGGCGGTCGTCGCGGTGGCGTGCCGATGGGCCGCCGTCCACTCGCGCAGGAGCCCGAAGAACGCGTCGTCGCCCTTCGTCGTCCGCAGCGCGTGCAGCGCGAGCGCGCCGCGCTTGTAGACGCGGTCGTCGAACATGTCGTCGGGGCCGGGGTCGGCGAGGACGAGGTCCTTCCGGAGGAACCGCAGGCGCGCATGATGCGACCGCGCCATCGCGTCGGCGGACGGGCCGCCCCGCTCCTCCGACCAGATCCACTCCGCGTAGCAGGCGAAGCCCTCGTTGAGCCAGATGTCGCGCCACCGCTCGACGCCCACGCTGTTGCCGAACCACTGGTGCGCGAGCTCGTGCGCGACGAGGCGCTCCGAGCCGCCGCGGCCGTCCATGTGGTTGGCGCCGAAGACGGCCATCCCCTGCGCCTCGAGCGGGATCTCGAGCTCGTCGGCCGTCACGACGAGCCGGCACGTCGACATCGGGTACGGCCCGAACGCGCGCTCGAACGTGTCGAGGATGCGCGGCACGACCGCGGTGTCGGCGTCGACGCGCGCGCGCAGCTCCGGCGGATGGGCGACGGTCACCGGCACGCCGGCGGCCGTCTCGTCGATCGCGCGCGACGCGTACCGGCCGATCTGCGCCGTCACGAGATAGGTCGAGGTCGGCACGTCCTCCTCGAAGACGTGCGTCGTGCGCCCCGAGCGGGTCGTCGCGCGCACGCGGCGGCCCGTCGCCTCGACGCGGTAGTTCTCGTCGCATGCGAGCGCGATGCGGTACCGGGCCTTGTCGTCGACGCGGTCGTTGCACGGGAACCAGGTGGGGGCTCCCGTGGGCTGTCCCGCGACGATGACGCCGTCGGCGAGCTCCTCCCAGCCGATGAGCCCCCAGCGCGAGCGCCGCGGCGTGGGCGCACCGGCGTAGTCGATGCGGACCTGCAGGGTCGTGCCGGCGGGTGCGACCTCGCCGAGCGCCACCCGCACGCGCCGATCGGTCTGCCGGTGCCGCGCGCCGCGACGGCCGCGCACGCGCACCGACGCCACGCGCAGCCCCACCAGATCGAACTCGACGGCATCCGTCGCGACGAGCGTCTCGAGCTCGATCTGCGCCGTGCCCGCGAGCCGGTTCGTCGCGATGCGGTAGTCGAGCTCCAGGTCGTAGCGGTGCACGCGGTAGCGCACATCGCCCGCCTGCGGCGTGTAGTCGTCCGCTCCCTGTGCCTGGTTCATGCGTTCCGACGTCACGACGCCTGGTACGACCGCACCTTGACGGCCCGCCACGGGCCGATCGGGTTGCCGCTCCACCGGCTGCCCACGGGCACGGCCTCGCCGCGCATGACGAGCGAGGCGGGTCCCACGGTCGCGTGCGCTCCGATCGACGCGGCGGGGAGGATCACGCTGTGGGGGCCGAGGGTGGCGCCGGCTTCGAGGGTGACGGTGTCCATGCTCATGATCCGATCATGGAACAGATGCGTCTGGACGACGCACCCCCGGTTCACGGTGGATCCGTCTCCCAGATCGACGAGATCGGGCTCGGGCAGCCAGTAGCTCTCGCACCACACTCCGCGCCCGATGCGGGCTCCGAGCGTGCGCAGCCACAGGGCGAGCGCCGGCGTCCCCGACGCGGGGTCGGCGAACCACGGCGCCGCGAGCATCTCGACGAACGTGTCGGACACCTCCGTGCGCCACACGAAGCTCGACCACAGCGGCTGCTCGCCCGCGCGGATGGGCCCGACGATGGCCCACTTCGCGGCGGTGGAGACGAGCGCGGCGACCGCGCCCGCGAGGAGCATGACGGCCCCCGAGACGAGGAGCGTCGTGAGGACGCCGATCCACGAGACGAGGGCGAGGAACGCGAGCAGCACGCCGAGCCCGAGCGCGCACGTCGCGACGACGGGGACGAACCGGCAGAGCTCCCACAGCGTCCGCGCGACGCGCAGCCGGGTGGGGGGCCGGAACGTGCGCGACTCGTCGACGTCGGCCACGATGCGGCGCAGGCGCACGGGCGGCGACCCGAGCCAGCTCGACCCCGCCTTGGCCTTGAGGGGCGCGACCGACAGCACCGCGACGAGCCCGTCCTTCGGCACGCGGTGGCCCGCGGCGGCCATCCCCGAGTTGCCGAGGAACGCGCGCTTCCCGATCCGTGCCGGCGCGATGCGCAGCCACCCGCCCCGCAGCTCGTATGACGCCACCATGGTGTCGTCGGCGAGGAAGGCGCCGTCGTCGATCGTCGTCATCGACGGGAGGAGGAGCACGGTCGACGCCTCGACGTTGCGCCCCACCTTCGCGCCGAGCAGCCGCAGCCACACGGGCGTGAAGAGGCTCGAGTAGATCGGGAAGAGGATGGTGCGGGCCGAGTCGAGCAGGCGCTCGATCGTCCACGCCTGCCATGCCGTCCGGCTGCGGACGGGGTACGTGCCCTCGCGCAGGCCGATCGACAGCAGCCGCACGAGCACGACGACCGCGCCTGCGAAGAAGAGCCCGGCCGCGAGCACGGCGGGCACGAGGAGGGCGAACGCGGCGAGCGCGGCGTCGGCGAGCGTCGCGGCGCCGCGCATCCCCGCGGCGAGCACGAGGCCCCCCGCGGCGAACGAGACCACGGGCAGCAGCGCGAGCCCCAGCGACGATGCGGCGTACAGCGCGAGATGGCGGCGCCGAGCCGGCGGACGCGCGTCGGGCCATCCCCTGGTGGCGGCGCCCGAGCGCACGGCGGGCGAGCCCGCCCAGTGCTGCCCCGCCCGCACACGGCCGAAGACGGCAGAGCCCGGCCCCACCTCCGCTCCCTGCCCGACCTTCGTGCCGGGGGCGAGCGTTGAGCGCGCGCCGATCGTCGCGCCAGCGCCGATGCGGATGCCGCCGATGCGCACGGTCTCGCCGTCGATCCAGTAGCCCGACAGGTCGACTTCGGGCTCGATCGCGGCCCCCGAGCCGACCTCGAGCATGCCCGTGACGGGCGGCATCGTGTGCAGGTCGACGTCGCGGCCGATCTTCGCTCCGAGGGCGCGGGCGTAGTACGTCACCCATGGGGCGCCCGCGAGCCCGACGGGGTCGATCTGGTCGGTGACCTTCTCCGCGAGCCAGAGCCGCAGGTGCACGGCGCCGCCGCGACGGTAGTCGCCCGGCCTGACGCCGGCGAGGAGCGCCCGCGCGAACAGCGCGCCCAGGGCCATCCGCCCGAACGGCGTGGCGAGCAGGACGAGCCCCGCGAGCGTCCACCACCAGTCGATGACGGGCAGCGCCTCGAACCCCGGCACGAGCGAGAGCAGCGTCGACGCCGTGAGCGCGTACACGAGCCAGCGCGCACCCGTGAGGATGAACAGCGGGACGCCGACGAGCGTCTGCGCCCACTGCGTCGCCCGCGGCGTGGGCGCGGGGGTGCTGTACCCCGACGCCGCGTCGGGATCGACCGTGTCGAGCGCCGCCTCGGCCATCGCCGCGAGGCGCGGATGGCCGTAGACGTCGGCGACCGTGAACTCCGGCGCCGTCTCGCGGATCAGCGTGACGAGCTGCGCGGCGGCGAGCGAACCGCCGCCCAGGTCGAAGAAGTCGGCGTCCTCGTCGCTCACCGGGATCCCGAGGACCGCCTGCCAGTGCGCGGCGAGCCAGGCGACGTCGGCGTCGAGGTCACCCGCGGTCTCCCCCGCGTCGGCGAGCGGCCAGGGGAGGGCGTTCTTGTCGACCTTGCCCGATGTGCGGATGGGCAGCTCGTCGATGACCGCGAGCGTCGGGATGAGCGGCGCGGGGAGGCGGTCGGCGAGGAGCGTGCGCGCCTCGGACCGGTCGAAGTCGGCGGACGCCTCGAGGTATCCGACGAGGATGGCCACCCCCGCCGCCGTCGTGCGCACGGCGACGGCGGCCGCCGTCACGCCGGGGAGGTCGTGCAGCGCCGCCTCCACCTCGCCCAGCTCGATGCGGCGCCCCCCGACCTTCACCTGGTCGTCGACGCGACCCTGGAACAGCAGGCCCTCCGGCTCGAAGCGCACCATGTCGCCCGAGCGATAGGCCCGCTCCCATCCGAGGGTCGGCATGGGGGCGTACTTCTCGGCGTCCTTGGCGGGGTCGAGGTAGCGTGCGAGGCCCACGCCGCCGATGATGAGCTCGCCCGGCTCGCCCGCCGCGACCGGGCGGCCGTCGGCGTCGACGACGGCGAGGCGCCATCCTTCGAGGGGCAGGCCGATGCGCACGGGCTCGCCCGCGCGCATGAGCGCTGCGCACGCGACGACGGTCGCCTCGGTCGGGCCGTAGGTGTTCCACAGCTCGCGGCCCTCGCCGGCGAGCCGGGCGACGAGCTCGGGCGGGCAGGCCTCGCCGCCGAAGATGAGCAGCCGCACGTTCTCGATCGTGTCGGAGGGCCACAGCGACGCGAGGGTCGGCACGGTCGAGACGGCCGTGATGCCGTGGCCGAGGAGCCACGGCCCGAGATCGGAGCCCGATCGGACGAGCGATCGCGGCGCCGGCACGAGGCAGGCGCCATGACGCCATGCGAGCCACATCTCCTCGCACGACGCGTCGAACGCGACGGAGAGCCCCGCGAGCACGCGGTCGCCCGGACCGAGCGGCTCGTCCTGGAGGAACAGGCGCGCCTCGGCGTCGACGAACGCCGCCGCAGAGCGGTGCGTCACGGCGACGCCCTTGGGCGTTCCCGTCGAACCGGAGGTGAAGATGATCCACGCGTCGTCGTCGGCCGTCGGCGGCAGTTCGTCGGCTCCGCGGGTCGGCTCGCCCTGCTCGAATCGGCCGTCGCCCGTGAGCACTCCCCGCACGCGCGCCTCGCCGAAGACGAGGTCGGCGCGCTCCTTCGGGTCGTCGGCGTCGACGGGCACGTACGCGGCGCCCGCCGCGAGCACCCCGAGGATGGAGACGTAGAGCTCGGCCGTGCCCGAGGCCATCCGCACGCCCACGCGGTCGCCGCGGCGCACGCCCTCCGCACGGAGGCGGTCCGCCGTGCGCGCGACGGCGTCGACGAGCTCCCGGTAGCTGAGGGCTCCGTCGGCGTCCTCGATCGCCGATGCGTCGGGATGGGCCGCCGCCGTCGCGTGCAGGATGTCGATGAGGGTGCGCTCGGGCGCCGCGGCCTCTCCGCGGTCGAGCACGGCGCTCTGCGCCGCCGCGATGTCGGTCAACATGCCTCCGGGTGTGGCGTCGTCACGAGCGATGCCATCGTCTCGGGGACAGGTTACCGAGGGGTGAACGCTCCTCCCGGGCGCGTCAGCGCGCGAGGCGTGCGCGCAGGGACGCGAGGAGGAGGTCGGCGCCGAGCTCGAACATCCGATCCGACCGCGCACGGCCGCGTTCCGCGCCGTCGAGGAGCCGTCCGAGGGTGCGCGTCTCGCCGTCGGGCTGCCAGACGTCGTCCGGCGACGCGAGGTCGAGACCGAAGCCGATCGCGAAGGCGTCGATGACGGCGATGAGCGAGAGCACCTCGTCGTCGGCGAAGCCGCCGTCGACGAGCACGGTGGCGAGATCGTCGTACGACGCGATGACGGCGGGGCTCGTGATCGTCTTCCCGACGAGCAGGGGGACGAGCTGGGGGTGGTCCGCGTACATGCGCCGCTGCGTGCGCAGCAGCTCGCGCACGAAGACGTCCCACGCCTTCCCGTCCGGCGCGACGCGGTAGGCCTCGACGAGCCGTCCGCGCATGAGCTCGAGGATGCCGTCCATGCCGTCCACATGGTTGTAGAGCGACGAGGGGCGGACCCCCAGACGGCGGGCGATGGCGTTGACGCCGAACGGCTCGCCGGCCGCCGACAGCGCGAGGCCCGCGTCGCCGATGATCTCGGGCGACAGCAGCGGCTGGGACGGACGTGCCATGCGACCTCGCTCATCTGACGGCGGAAACATCCCGGAAACAGGGAGGTCTTCCGCGCGCCCCCTCCCCTGTGCATAATAACGATCACCGTTCGTTGACGAATACCGTTCGTTTTCGAACGCCGCGCCTCACCCCGGCGCCCGAGCTCCACCCCGCCGTCCGCGCACACCGCCGTGCCCCGCCCTCTCGGAGTCCTCCATGACCGATCTCGGAACCCGCGTCCCCCTCCGCCTCCCCACCGCCTCCGCCACCTTCGCCATCGGCATCGCCGGCTACCTCGGCGTCAACCTGTCGCCCTACATGATCACCGCCGCGCAGACGGGCCTCGGGATCGACGTGCTCGCCGCGAGCTGGCTCGTCACCGCCGCCCTCCTCCTCACCGCCGTCACGGGGCTCGCGATCGCACCGCTGTGCGCCGGCGCGCGTCGGCGGGCCGTCGCGCGCCTCGGCCTCGCGGTCGGCGCGGCCGGCTTCGGGGTCGCCGCGCTCGTCCCCGCGCTCATCCTCCCGGGACTCCTCGTGGGAGGCGTCGGCGCCGGCGGCGCGGTCGCCGCCTCGGGCGCCGCGCTGGCGGCGTTCCGCAACCCCGACCGCGTCGCGGGATTCAACGGCCTCGCGAACCGCGGCGTCATCACGATCGTGCTCGCGGTCATCCCGCTCGTGGGGCTCGCTCCCGTCGACGTGTTCGGTGCGCTCGCGCTCTTCAGCGTGATCGGCCTCCTCGTCTCCGCCTGGCTGCCCGCCGCACCCGTCGTGGCGCCGCAGGCGGCCGCCGCCGTCGCGGAGGCGATGCCCATCGAGGTGCCGCCGACCGGCGCCCTGCGCACGTCTCCCGCGCGCTCGCGCAGCGTGACGCTCGCGGGCTTCGGGCTGCTCGCCGTCTTCGCGCTGTGGGCGGCGAGCGAGGACTCCCTGTGGGCCATGGCGGGCGTCATGGGCGCCGACCAGGCCGCGCTCTCCCCCGAGGGCCTCGGCCTCGCGCTGAGCGGCGCGACCGCGGGCGGGCTGGTCGGCTCGCTCCTGCTCATGGCCGTCGGGGACCGGCTCGGCCGCGCCGCGCCCCTCGCGATCCTGCTCGCCGCGGGCGGAGCGCTCAAGATCGCGGAGGGGTTCACGACCGACCCGACCGCCTTCATCGTCGTGTTCGTCGCCTGGAACACCGTGTACGCGATCGCCTTCATGTACTTCGTGTCGACGTCGGCCGCGCTCGACGCGGACGGCCGCTGGTCGGGCCCGCTCCTCGCCGTCTACCTCGTCGGCTCCGCCCTGACCCCCGTCATCGGCGCCGCTCTCGTCGGCGCCCTCGGCTACCAGGGCTTCGCCGTGGCGCTCGGCGTCGCGAGCTTCGTGCTCGCCGTCCCCGCCGCCGCCATCGCCCGCCTCTCCACGCGCCTCGAGCGCTCCGCCCGCACGACGTCGGCCGCCGTCGGCCCTGGGCCCGTCGGCACCGAGCCCGTCGGCCCTGGGCACGCCACCCCCGGGCACATCGCCCCCGAGAAGGAGTCCGCATGACCCGCGTCCTGTACCGCAACGCCCGCATCCTCACGGCCGACGAGCCCGGATGGGCCGAGGCCGTCGTGGTCGAGGGCGCGCGCTTCGCGTACGTGGGCCCGGCGGCCGATGCGCCGCCCGCCGACGAGACGGTCGACCTCGCGGGCCGCGTCGTGCTCCCCGGCTTCACCGACGCGCACACGCATCTGCTCATGATGGGAGACGCGCTCGGCCAGGTGGGGCTCACGGACGCGCGCTCGCTCGACGAGATCCAGGCACGGCTGCGCGCCGCACGCCCGGCGGCCGACGGCGTGCTGCGCGGCCGCGGCTGGCTGTTCGACAGCATCCCGGGGGGCGCGCCCACGGCGGCCATGATCGACGCCGCCGTCGCCGACATCCCCGTCTACCTCGACGCGAACGACTACCACTCCTGCTGGGTCAACACGGCGGCCCTGGCCGAGCTCGGCATCACGCGCGACACCCCCGACCCCATCGGCGGCCGAATCGAGCGCGACGCCGACGGCGAGGCGACGGGCATGCTCTACGAGACGGCGGCCGTCCAGTACGCCTGGGCGCACCGCGACGCCACGACGACGGATGCCCAGCGCGACGCCGGCGTGGACCGCGTCGTCGCGGCGTACCTCGCCTCGGGAGTCGTCGGCGCCGTCGACATGGCGTTCGACGAGCACGGTCTCGCCGCGCTCGAGCGGGCATCGGCGCGCGGCGCGCAGCCGCTGCGCATCGCGGCGCACTGGTTCGTAGCCAACACGGGCGATGATGCGGGGAACCTCGCCCAGGTGGCCCACGCCGCCGAGCTCGCCCGGGTCGCACACGCCGGCGTGCGCGTCGTCGGCATCAAGCTCGTGCTCGACGGCACGATCGACGCGTGCACGGCGGCCATGGGCCATCCGTACGCCGACGGTACGAACGCCGCGCCGATCTGGCCGGCCGAGCACCTGCTGCCCGTCGTCGCGGCGGCCGACGCCGCTGGCCTGCAGATCGCCCTGCACGCCATCGGCGACGCCGCGAGCACCCTCGCGCTCGACGCGATCGAGCACGCCGTCGCCGTGAACGGCGACCGGCCGCGGCGCCACCGCATCGAGCACCTCGAGTACGCGGCTCCCGGCACGGCCGAGCGGATGGCGCGGCTCGGGGTCACGGCGTCGATGCAGCCCGTGCACGCCGACCCCGCGATCTTCGCGAACTGGGCCGCGCAGCTGGGCGACGAGCGCGTCGACCGGGCGTTCGCGTGGCCCGAGTTCGAGGATGCCGGCGCCGTGCTCGCGTTCTCGACGGATGCCCCGACGGCACCCCACGAGGCGCTCGCGAACATGTACGTCGCCGCCACGCGCGCATCGGCCCTCGATCCGGCGAGCGCGGCCGTCCATCCGCACCTCGCCCTGCCCCTCGAACGCGCGATCGCGCACGCGACGCGCGACGCCGCGGCGTCGACGGGCGACGGCGCGTGGCGAGGGCGGATCGCCGCGGGCCACGCCGCCGACTTCGCCGTGCTCGACGTCGACCCGTTCGCCGAGGGGCCCCGCGCGTTGCTCCGCGCACGCGTCGTGCGGACGGTCATCGGGGGGCGCACAGAGTACGAGGGGTGACGGAGCGGTCATCCTGCTGCTGCCGCGAGTCGTCGCCATCAGGACCTATCCCCCGCGCCGCACCCCGAGCATCCCCTCGGCGGCGCGGAGGAGCAGCTCGGAGCGCTCTCCGACTCCGCCCCAGCGCACGAGGGCCTGGGCGCCGAGACCGTCGATCATGCCGAGCAGCTGCCAGGCGGCGGCGCCCGCGTCATCGACGGAGAAGTCGCCCGTCGCGACGCCCGCCTCGATGACGCGGCGGAGGAGGGCGGCCCAGGCGTCCATCTGGGCGCGCACCTCCGCGGCGAGCGCCTCGCTGCGACGGCCGAGCGCCCACGCCTCGACCCACACCGCCGTGACGTCGGCCCGCGCGCCGCCGAGCAGGGTCGCGATGATCGCCTCGAGCGCGGCGCGAGGAGCGAGGCCCGCGGCGAGGCCGGCGACCTCCTCGAGCTCGTCCGCCACGATGCCCGCGAACACGCGCGCGACGAGCGCATCCATGGCCGGCTCGTAGTGCGCGACGAGCGCGGGCGCCACCCCGGCGCCCTTCGCGACGGCGCGCAGGGTGACGGCCGAGAGTCCGTCGGCGACGGCGATCGCGCGCGCGACGTCGGCGATCTGGGCGCGGCGCTCGTCGGGCGACCGCCGAGGCGCCCTCGTGCGCGGCCGATCGCTTGACATGGCCCCACCCTAACGCCACAATCGACGTATTGATCGCATGATCAATACAAGCGGAGGAGCGACGATGACCTGGCGGATGCCCGCGGAGACGGCTCGACACGAGCGCACCTGGATGGCCTTCCCCCGTGAGGGGATCACGCTCGGAGACGAAGCGTCCGAGCGGGAGGCGGGCTACGCCGCGTGGACGGCCGTCGCGCACGCCGTCGCCGAGTTCGAGCCCGTCACGATGGTCGTCGACCCGAGCGAGGCCGCCCGTGCGCGCCGCATGCTCGGCGCGCACATCGACATCGTCGAGGCCCCTGTCGACGAGTTCTGGATGCGCGACTCCGGCCCCACCTTCGTCGTCGACGACGAGCGACCCGGCGTGCTGGGCGCCGTCGACTGGATCTTCAACGGATGGGGCGCCCCCGCGTGGGCGCGGTGGCGGCTCTCGGCCGAGCACGGCCGCCTCGTCGCCGCCGCCGCAGGCGCTGAGCTCGTCAGCTCCGTGCTCGTCAACGAGGGCGGCGGCATCCACGTCGACGGCGAGGGCACCGTGCTTGCGACCGAGACCGTGCAGCTCGACCCGCGCCGGAACCCCTACGCCGACCGCGCCCGCGTCGAGGCCGAGTTCGCCCGCACCCTCGGCGCCGAGAAGGTCGTCTGGCTCCCCCGCGGCCTCACGCGCGACTACGACGAGTTCGGCACGAACGGCCATGTCGACATCGTCGCGGCGCTCCCCTCGCCCGGCGTGCTGCTGCTGCACGACCAGCGCGACCCCGCCCATCCCGACCACGCCGTCACGCGCGCACTGCGCGCGCACCTCGAGACCCAGACGGATGCCGCGGGCCGTTCCTTCGAGATCGTCGACCTGCCTGCGCCCGCGACGCTGCGCGACGGCTCGGGCGACGACGGCGGCTTCGTCGACTGGAGCTACGTCAACCACCTCGTCGTCAACGACGGCGTCGTCGCGTGCGGCTTCGGCGAGCCGGAGGCGGATGGCCGCGCCCGCGAGGTGCTCGAGCGCGTCTACCCGGGCCGCCGCGTCGTCACGGTCGACGCGCGCGAGATCTTCGCGCGCGGCGGCGGCATCCACTGCATCACGCAGCAGCAGCCGGCGGTGGCGCCGTGATCTCCGTGCACGAGGCGTCGATCGCCGACCTTCAGGCCGCGCTCGCCGACGGCCGCGCCACGGCCGTCGAGCTCGTCGAGGCGTACCTCGCGCGCATCGATGCCTTCGACGCACCCGGCACCGACACCGCGCTCAACGCCGTCGTCGTGCGCAATCCCGATGCGCTCGCCGAGGCCCGGGCATCCGACGCGCGGCGGTCCGCGGGAGAGACGCGCGGTCCGCTCGACGGCATCCCGTACACGGCGAAGGACAGCTACCTCGTGCGGGGCCTCACGGCCGCCGCCGGCAGCCCCGCGTTCGCCGACCTCGTCGCGCAGCGCGACGCGTTCACGATCGAGCGCCTCCGCGACGGCGGCGCCATCTGCCTCGGCCTCACGAACATGCCGCCGATGGCGAACGGCGGCATGCAGCGCGGCCTCTACGGCCGGGCCGAGAGCCCCTACAACGCGGCCTATCTCACGAGCGCCTTCGGCTCGGGGTCGTCCAACGGATCGGGCACGGCGACGGCCGCGAGCTTCGCCGCCTTCGGGCTCGGCGAGGAGACCTGGTCGAGCGGCCGCGCCCCCGCGTCGTGCAACGCGCTCGTCGCGTACACGCCATCGCGCGGCGTCATCTCGGTGCGCGGCAACTGGCCGCTGGTCCCGACCATGGACGTCGTCGTGCCGCACACCCGCACGGTCGCCGACCTCCTCGCGGTGCTCGACGTCGTCGTCGCCGACGATCCGGACGTGCGCGGCGACTTCTGGCGCGCGCAGCCATGGGTGGAGATCCCGGCGGCATCGGCCATCCGCCCCGCCTCGTACCTCGCGATCGAGGGAGACCTCGCCGGCCGCACCCTGGGCATCCCGCGCATGTACGTGGGAGGTGAGGCCGACGTGCCGGCCGGAGTCGGGATCGGCGGGCCGACCGGCACGCGCATCGAGACACGCGCCTCGGTCATCGCCCTCTGGCAGGCGGCCCGCGCCGACCTCGAGGCCGCCGGTGCGACGGTCGTCGAGGTCGACTTCCCGCTCGTGACCAACGACGAGGGCGACCGCCCCGGCGCGCCGACGATCGCGACGCGCGGGCTCGTCTCGCCCGAGTACCTGCGACGCGAGATCATCGATCTCTCGGCCTGGGCGTGGGACGACTTCCTGCGCGCCAACGGCGACCCGGCCATCCCCTCGCTCGGCGGCGTCGACGGGGCGCGCATCTTCCCGCATCCCGACGGAGCGCTCCCCGACCGGTACACGGGGTTCGACGACGACATCGCCGCCTACCCCGCGCACGTGCGGGAGCACCCCGTGGCGGCGTTCACCGACATCCCCTCGCTCGCGGACGGCGTCCGCGGGCTCGAGGAGACGCGCCGCATCGACCTGGAGCGGTGGATGGACGACCTCGGCCTCGACGCCGTCGTCTTCCCCGCGATGGCCGACGTCGCGCCCTCCGACATGGACGTGGACCCCGCGTCCGCCGACCTCGGATGGCGCAACGGGGTCTGGGTCGCGAACGGCAACCTCGCCATCCGGCACTTCGGCGTGCCGACCGTGACGGTGCCGATGGGCACGATGGCCGATACCGGGATGCCCGTCGGCCTCACGTTCGCCGGTCGCGCCTACGACGACACCGTGCTCCTCGGCCTCGCCCGCGCGTTCGAGGCGACGGGGGCGCGGCGAACTCCTCCGCCCCGGACGCCGGCACTGTAGGGCGGCGCCTGTCAGGCCGGCCGCGGCGGCGCGGCCGACTCGCGGACGAGCAGCGTCGTGTGCAGCCGGTGCTGACGCCGCGTCACCGCGCCCTCGTCGGCGGCGATCGCCTCCACGAGGAACTCCGCCGCCAGCCTCCCCTTGCTCGCGATCGGCTGCCGCACGGTCGTGAGCGAGGGCTGGGACCACTGCGCCTCGGTGAGGTCGTCGAACCCCGTCACAGAGAGGTCGGCCGGCACCGCCACTCCGGCCTGCTTCGCCGCGTCGAGGACGCCGAGGGCGATGACGTCGCTGAACGCGACGATGGCCGTCGGGCGCTCCGGCGCCGACCAGAGCTCGTCGAATGCGCTCTTGCCGCCTTCGCGGGTGCAGGCCACCTGGACGACATGGATCCCGGGCGCGTCCACATCGATTCCCGCCGCATGCAGGGCCGCGACGGCTCCCTGCATCCGCCGGAGCACGGGCCCGCGCCAGGACTCCCAGGGCCCCTCGTCACCCGTCTCGAGCGCCGCGATGCCGATCCGTCGATGACCGAGGTCGAGGAGGTGGCGCACGAGCGTCTCCATCCCCGCCGCGTCGTCGATCTCGACCGAGGCGACTCCCTCGTGCTCCTCGCTGTCGACGAGGACGAACGGGATGCCGCGCTGACGGAGCGCACTGACCTCTCCCCTGTCGTACTCGAGTCCGCTGACGATGAAGCCGTCGACCGCGGCGTAGGGGATGCTCTTGAGCATGGATCCCCGCAGGGGCGGCGCCAGGAGGAGCGTGTACCCCTCCTGATTGCAGGTCTGCCCGACGCCCTGCAGGAACTGCGAGTAGTACGGGTTCTCGAGCACGCGGTCGAGCTGCTGCGGAAGGAGCAGCCCCAGGCTGTTCGTGCGGCGGGTCCGCAGCATCCGAGCCGCCGGATCCTGCGCATAGCCCATCTCGCTGGCGGTCGCGAGGATGTGCTGGAGCGTCGACTCGGAGAGGCGCGACGAGTCGTTGAAGGCGAGCGACACGGCCGTCTTGGAGACGTTCGCGCGCGCGGCGACATCGCGCATCGTCACACGTCCCGTCCTCATTCGATCACTCCGTCCACGGAGACGACGCTACCCCGCCCGGGTACCCGGAGGCCGTCCTCGCCGACGAATCGCAGACCGTGCCGCTGGGCTTCATCGCGTGCCATCGCGAAGGCGGCGGTCCCGCGGTTCACCACCACGACCGTCACCTCGTCGGCGTGCGCCCGCGTGACGGCGACGACATCGGGAGCGAGCGCCACGACGCGCTGCGCTCCCCGACGGAGCGATTCGAGCCGGCGGCGGAGCGACGTCCAGCGGACGACCGCCTCGTGGATGGCGGGCTCCCAGCGGGCCGTGTCCCAGACCATGCCGCCGCGGCAGCCCGGATCGTTTTCTCCGCGGAGGCCGACCTCGTCGCCGTAGTAGATCATGGGCGCCCCCTGCGCGGCGAACAGCAGGGCGTAGGCGCACAGGAGTGCCGACACGTCGTCTCTATGCCGCGTCAGGACGCGCTCGGTGTCGTGGCTGCCGAGCAGGTTGAGCATCGCGGGGCGCGCCGGCTCGGGGATGCGGGCATGCAGTGCCTCGACGCCCGCCGCGAAGGCGTACGCGTCGATGCTCCCGTCTGCGGTGAAACCCAGGATGAGATCCCGCAGCGTGTAGTTCATCGTCCCGTCGGCCATGTCGCCGCGCAGCCACTCGTCCGGATCGCGCCACTCCTCGGCGACGATGTACAGGTCGTCGCTCTCGCCCTTCACGACCTCCCGGAACTCCCGCCAGAAGCCGCGCTGGACGAAGTACGGCACGTCGAGCCGCCAGCCGTCGATGCCCTCCGCGATCCAGTGACGGGCGACGGCGAGGTGGTGCGCCCGCACCTCCGGATTGTGCACGTTCCACTTCGGCAGGTACCAGCATCCGGAGCACGTGCGGTAGTTCGGGACGGGGTGGGAGACGACGGGGAAGCCCTCGACCGAGAACCAGTTGACCCACCGGGACTCCTCCTCCCGCTCGACGATGTCGCGGAAGGCGGCGTGCCCCACCCCGGCATGGTTGAAGACGCCGTCCAGGACGACGCGGATGCCGCGATCGTGCGCGGCGGACAGGAACCGCCGGAAGTCGTCGAGCGTGCCGAGGCGGTGGTCGATCCGGAAGTAGTCCACCGCGTCGTAGCGGTGATTGGTGCGCGCCTCGAAGACGGGCGTGAGGTACAGCGCGGTGACGCCCAGCTCGACGAGGTGGTCGAGCTTCGAGACGATGCCGGCGAGGTCGCCGCCGAAGAAGTTGTCGGGCGTCGGCTCCGCGTCCCACGCGACGACCCCCTCCGGATCGAGCCCGGGGTCGCCGTTCGCGAATCGGTCGGGGAAGATCTGGTAGAAGATCGCGTCGGCGAGCCAGTCCGGCGTGTGCAGCTCGGTCATGTGTCACTCTTTCAGCCCGCTGGCGGCGAAGCCGCGCACGAGCGCTCGTTGGAAGATCATGAAGACGACGACGCTCGGCAGGGTCGCCGTGAGGGTTCCGGCCATGAGGTGGTTCCACGACGTCGCGTAGCGCCCTTGGAACGCCGCCAGGCCGATCTGGATCGTGCGCGCATCGTCGGAGTTCGTCACGAGCAGCGGCCAGAGGAAGTCGTTCCAGGCGAACAGGAAGCTGAAGATCGCGAGCGTCGCGAACGCGGGCCGCGCCAGCGGCACGACGATCCGCACGAAGGTGCCCGCTCTGCTGCACCCGTCGATCCGCGCCGCCTCCTCGATCTCGATCGGGAGCGAGGCGAAGTACTGGCGGAGGAGGACGATCCCGAAGACGTCGGCAAGCCGGGGGACGACGAGCGCGGCGAAGGTGTCGATCCAGCCGAGCTGCGCGACGATCGTGTACGCCGGGATGACGGTCACGAACGTCGGGACCAGCAGCGCGGCCAGGAGGATCGTGAAGAGCGTCCGGCGGAACGGGAACCGGAATCGCGCGAACGCGTAGGCGGCGAGCGCGTCGAGCACGAGGTGGCCCACCACGATCCCCGCCGCCATGAGAAGCGTGTTGAGGTAGTAGCGGGCGAACGGCGCCGCATTCCAGGCGACGAGGTAGTTCTCCCAGTGCCATGACGTCGGCAGCAGCGATGACGCCGTGTACGTCTCGGCGCGGGTCTGCAGCGAGGTGGTGAACATCCAGAGGAACGGCGCGACCACGACGACCGCGCCGGCGAGCAGGGCAGCGTGACGCCCGACGAGCGTCCCGACGCGCCCGCTCATGACTCCCCCGTTCGGAGGGCCCCGGAGACCCGGGCCTGCACGAGAGAGACGCCGAGCACGAGCGCGAGGGTGACGAACGCGATCGCCGCGCCGTAGCCGAAGTCGCCCAGGCGGAACGCTTCGCGGTACATGAACATGCCGAGCACCTCGGTGCCTCCCCGCGGCCCGCCGCCCGTGAGGACGTAGACGAGGTCGAAGGCCTGGAAGCACGTGATGAGCGCCTGGATCACGACGAAGAACGTCATCGGGGCGAGCAGCGGGAAGGTGATGCGTCGAAAGCGCTGCCACGCCGATGCGCCGTCGAGCTGCGCCGCCTCGTACACGCTCGCCGGGAGCGTCTGAAGGGCGGTCAGATAGAGGATCGCGTTGAATCCGACGTTCTTCCAGACGGTCAGGAGGATGAGCGCCGCGAGCGCCGACCAGCGCTCCTGCAGCCAGTCCCGCCCTTCGAGACCCAGGTGGGCGAGCACGCCGTTGACGAAGCCGGCAGGGTCGAGCATGTACCGCCACACCACGGCAGCCGCGACGGACGACGTCACCGTCGGGAGGAAGTAGATCCCGCGATAGAACCCCCTGCCCCGGAACGGCGCGTCGAGGAGCAGGGCCACGGCGAGCCCGCTCGCGATGCTCAGCAGCGTGACTCCGAAGCCGTACACGACCGTCACGCCGAGCGAATTCCAGAACTCCTCGTCTCCCGCCAGGCGCGCGTAGTTGCCGAGCCCGACGAACGTCGACTCCGGCGAGAAGCCGTCCCAGTCCGTCAGACTGATGCGTGCCGCGTCGGCGATGGGATACAGGACGAACACCGCCAGCACGACCAGGGCGGGGCTGAGGAAGAGCGCGGCGGCGCGCAGCTCGTCGGCGGCGTACCGTCGACGGCGGCGCGCGGGGGCGCGCCGCGACGCGACGTACACGTCAGTCCTCGGCGAGGACGTCGTTGACGGCGGCCTCGGCGGACGCGAGCGCCGTCTCGACGTCGACCTCGCCCGCGAGCGCGCGCTCGATCTCCTGCGCGAAGGCGAGCGAGACCGCGGGATACGAGGCGATGTGGGGTCGCGTCCGGGCGTCGGGCATCTGCTCGATGAACGGCCGCAGCAGCGGCTGATTCTCGTCCACCCACGCGAGGTAGTCGGCGCTCTGCGCGACGGACTGCGTCACCGGCAGCATCCCCGTGGCCTGGTTCCAGGACATCACCTGATCCGGTTCGAGGAACCAGGCGAGGAAGTCGGCCGACGCCTGGGTGCGCGCGTCATCCTGCGCGAAGACCATCGCCTGCTCGCCGCCGAGATTCGTCGCCGCGACGCCGTCGGCGGGGATCGGGAGGGGAGCCGTGGCGAAGTCGAACGGCGGGTCGGCTGCCCAGATGCCGACCATCCACGACCCCTCCTGCGCTGATCCGCCCTGTCCCTTCTCGAACTCGCCCCATCGCGCGTAGGGGCTCACCCCCGACTCGATCAGGTCGACCCAGAACTGGAGGGCTTCGGCGCCCTCCGCGGTGTGGAAGGCCGCGGCGCTGCCGTCTTCCGTCAGGAACTCGCCGCCGGCCTGCCAGAGCGAGACCTGGAAGTTCCAGGTGAGGCCTTCGCCGCTCTCCCCCGCTTCCGTGAAGAGGTCGTACCCCGGCAGTCCCGTCTGCTCGAGGATGGTCTCGCCGACGTCGAGCAGCTCGTCCCACGTCTGAGGGGGGTCGTCGGGGTCGAGCCCCGCCTGCTCGAAGACCGTGCGGTTGTACATGTAGGCGAGGTTGTTGGCACTCACGGGCACCGACAGGAGCTCGCCGTCGATCGTGCCGAAGTCGGTCAGGGCGGGGAGCAGATCGTCGAGGCGCTCATCGGGCAGAGCGCCGGAGAGGTCGGCGAGGCTTCCCATCTCCGCGATCTGCGGAACCCAGACCAGGTCGCCGATCGCGATGTCGGGGAGCGTGCGCGAGGTCGCGGCGGCACGCACCTTCGTCAGGAAGTCGGCATTGGGAACGCTCGACGTCGAGACGACCACGTCGTGCTGTGACGCGTTGTACTCGTCGACGAGGGCGTCGAAGGCGTCGGCATTGGCGCCATCCCAGTAGTGCCAGACGCTGACCGGGACGGCGCCGTCGGCTGCGGGGTCTGCCGGCGAGCACGCGGCAAGAGGGATCAGAAGGAGCATGCCGGCAGCGGCGCCGGCGGAACGTGAGCGGAGCATCTTCGCCTCTCGGATCGCGACGGCGGTTGTACCGTCTACTGAACCGATAAACTACAGGCTTATATGCGGTAGCTCAAGAGCAGATTGCGCACGAGCGCCCGGCCGCAGCCGGGCGCTCGCGTCCGCCGGCACCGGGAGTGGTGTGCGACCCCGGCGGAACCGTGGACGTCAGAAGGTCGGATAGACGTCGATCACCTCTCCGCCCGTGCCGGTGAAGTTCGCGCCGGTCGACCACGTCGCGTCGTTCAGGAGCACCTTGAACTCGAACGGCTCGCCGTCGGGGACGCGCTCCATCTCCCACTCCCAGACGTCGCTCGAGATGTTGCGCGCGCCGCGGCCCGCCGTCCAGGACAGCGGATACTCGTCTCCGCGGATCGCGATCGAGTTCCCGAGACCGGCGTCGTAGTGCACGCGGATCGTCGTCGTGGTGCGTTCGGCGGGCTCGTACGTCGACACCGGTGCGCCCGGCGCGAACACCGCGGTCTCGTGCTCGTCGAGCGTGACGACGATCTGCTTGCCGGTCACGCCGCCCGCGACCACCGTCGTGGTCTCCGTCGTGTCGAGGAGGTTGGTGAGCACCGCGCCGACGGGGATCGTGCTCTCGGCACGCAGCGGGATGGTCCGCGTCTGCGCGTCCCATGCGTTCGTCGAGAGGGTGATCGTCTCCTCGCCCGAGGCGTCGACCCGTCGGGAGAAGCCGTAGAAGGACGTGTCGGACCACATCTCGCGCTGCACACCCGTCCGCAGCGGCTCATAGGCGGCCTTGAGCGACGTCAGCCTCTGGATCAGCGTGTAGATCGACCCCGTCTGATCGAAGGACTCCATGTCCTTCCGGTTGTCCTTGTTCGCGATCGGCACCTCGCCCGCGTTGCCGTTCCCGTCATCCGCCTGCTCGGTGCCGTAGTAGATCACCGGGATGCCCCGGCTCGTGAGCAGGAAGCTCAGCGCCGAGCGCAGACGCTGGTAGTTGTCGTCCGCCCAGGTGAGGAACCGCGCACGGTCGTGGTTGTCGAGGAACGTCTCCAGCCGATTCGGGTTCGCGTACTTCACGTCCTGGTCGAAGATATCGCCCAGCGTGTTCATGTCGACGTCGGCGGCGAAGGCGTCGCGGACGTCGAAGAAGTACGGGAAGTCGAGCACGCCCCACTGGTAGTCCTGATACTCGGACACGTAGTCGACATCGCCGACGAAGACCTCCCCGAATGTCGGCACGCCCATCGCCGCCTCGAAGTCGGCCAGCCAGTCCTTGGGGACCGACCGCGCCGCGTCCACACGGATGCCGTCGAAGCCGAGGTCCACCCAGTCGCGGTAGGAGTCGATGAGGTGGGCCGACACCGCCGGGTCGGACTGGTCGAGATCGTCGAGGCCACCGAGGTCGCAGTTCTCGATCTGCGTCTGCGATTCGGATCCGTCGAAGAGGCAGTCGCCGGCATGGTGGTAGAGCGACGGGTCGTTCAGCGGGGCCGCCGGCGCGTACGTCGACGGCACGTACGTCGTCGACGTGCCGGCGAGGTAGTCGGCCGTGTGGTTGGGGACGACGTCGAGGATCATCTTGAGCCCGAGGTCGTGAGCCGTGTCGATGAGCTCCTGCAGCTCGGCCGTGTCGCCGAAGTGCTCGTTGGGCGTCGCGAAGTCGTGCGTGAAGTAGCCGTGATAACTGGCCTCGTTGCCGTCGCGAGATACCGGCTCCTGCGTGGAGACCGGCGAGAGCCAGATCGCCGTGACGCCGAGATCGGCGATGTAGCCGAGTTTCTCGGTGAGCCCCGCCCAGTCGCCGCCATGGTAGAAGCCGAGGTCCGACGGATCGTACTCTCCGTGCCCGGAGTCGTTGTTGGTCGGGTCGCCGTCATGGAACCGGTCGACGAGCACCTGGTAGATGACGTCGCCCTCTTCCAGAGGTCCGGGCGAGGCCGCGGCCGTCGCCGTCGGCGCGGGGATCGCGAGAAGCGCTCCGGCGACCAGCCCGGCGGCGAGCGATCCGGCGAGCACGGGTCGCACGAGGCGCCGTGCGCGTTCGCGGCGCATTGAGGTGATGAGTTCCACGATCGTGACTCTTCCTTCTCATGGCGCACCGGCCGCAGGAGTGCACCGTTCAGTGTCTCGATACAACACTGCATGAGAACGAGGCCGCAACGGCGTCGAAGCCGTGGATCACAAGCAAGCGGACTCTCTCCGCCGTCCTCTCGAGCTGGACTGCGCGCGGCGGAGCGAGGAGGCTGGGCCACGTGGATGACGTTCCTGCTCGCGCGTCGCGCATCCTCGGCGACCGGATCGTCGGGATCCGGACGAGGGCATCGCTGTCGGCGAGCGCCCTCGCGGAGTGCGCCGATCTGGATCTGTCGCACCTGCAGCGCATCGAGAAGGGGACGGGCAACCCCACGCTCTTCACACTGCTGCAGCTGGCCGAGGCGCTCGAGGTCGATGTCGAGGAGCTCGTGACCGGAATCGGCGCGGCCGATCTCCCCGAGCGGCATCGCCCGTACCGCCACTCGGATCGAGAGCGGTACCGCCGACGACCGCGCGACAGGGCCTGAACGACCACTGCAGCCGCCATCCGCCCCGAAACGCGGCGATCAATGCGCCGTTCGCCGCGAATCGCGGCGACCGATTCACCGGCCCGCCCCCGAAACGCGGCCAATGTCGCGCCGGGGGGCCCCCCCCCCCGCGCCCCGCCGCATCACCCAACCGACAGGCCCTAGTTCATGCCCGGTGAAAGCCGCCTCCCGCCCGGTCGGGCGCGGGTCTAGAG
>NZ_JBSHGQ010000017.1:29670-68458 GCF_053617895.1 Microbacterium sp. NPDC055683
ACGGCGCGACGCCTACGCCACGCGGATGAGCTTCTTGTTCACGAACTCGTCGGCCGCGAGGAGCCCGAGCTCGCGCGACGTGCCGCTGCGCTTCACGCCGCCGAAGGGCAGCTCCGGGCTGTCGGCGAGCACGAGGTTGACGTAGACCATGCCGGCCTCGATGCGGTCGGCGACGCGCTGCGCCTGCTCGGCGTCGGTCGTGAACACATACGAGCCGAGGCCGAACGGGGTGTCGTTCGCGAGACGGACGGCCTCGTCCTCATCGGCGACGCGGTAGACGACGCCGGCAGGGCCGAAGAGCTCCTCGCGGTAGACGTCCATCTCGGGCGTGACGTCGGCGAGCACGGTTCCGGGGAAGTACGCCCCGTCGCGCCGCCCGCCCGTGACGAGCGTCGCCCCCTGCGCGACCGCGGTGTCGATCTGCTCCTGCAGGCGCTCCGCCGCGGCGAGCGACGACAGCGGTCCGAGCACGGTGTCCTCTTCGAGCGGATGGCCGACCTTCGCCGCCTGCATCGCGCTCGCGAACTTCGCGAGGAAGTCGTCGTACAGGCCGTCGACGACGATGAACCGCTTGGCGCCGTTGCACGCCTGGCCGTTGTTGTCGAGCCGCGCGTCGACGGCGGCCTGCACGACCGCGTCGAGGTCGTCGGCCGAGAGCACGATGAACGGGTCGGACCCGCCGAGCTCGAGCGCCACCTTCTTGAGGTGCTGCCCCGCGAGCGCCGCGACGGCCGATCCGGCGCGCTCAGACCCCGTCACCGAGACGCCCTGGACGCGCCGGTCCGCGATGATCGCCGCTGCCTGCCCGTTCGTCGCGTACACGTTGACGTATGCGCCGTCCGGCAGCCCCGCGTCGCGGAAGATCTCCTCCAGGGCGGCAGCCGACTCGGGGCACTGGGGAGCGTGCTTGAGGACGATGCTGTTGCCGATGACGAGGTTCGGCGCCGCGAATCGCGCCACCTGATAGGTGGGGAAGTTCCACGGCATGATGCCGAACAGCACCCCGAGGGGCGACCGGCGGATGACCGCGGTCCCCTCCCCGAGGATGTCGAGCGGCTGGTCGGCCGTGACGGCGGCGGCGTTGTCGGCGTAGTACTCGATGATGTCGGCCGAGAAGTCGACCTCGCCGAGGGCCGCCTCGAGGGGCTTGCCCATCTCGCGCACGATCGTCGCCGCGAGCGCGTCGCGGCGCTCGCGGTGCAGCTCTGCGACACGGCGGATGGCCGCGGCCCGCTCGTCGACGGGGAGCGCCGACCACGCAGCGAACCCCGCGGCGGCGCGCGTCACGGCCTCCTCGATCTGGGCGTCGGTGAAGGTGTCGTACTCGGCGACGGTCTCGCCCGTTGCGGGGTCGACGACGGCGTAGTCGCTCATGGTGCCTCCGGTCAGTCGTTCGGGATGAGCGTGTACTTGGTGGAGAGGTACTCGTGGATGCCCTCGAGCCCGCCCTCGCGGCCGACGCCGGACTGCTTGACGCCGCCGAACGGGGCCGCCGCGTTCGACACGACCCCCGCGTTGAGGCCCATCATGCCCGTCTCGAGCCGGTCGATCATGCGGTGGCCGCGCGCGAGATCCTGCGTGTACACGTACGACACGAGGCCGTACTCGGTGTCGTTCGCGAGCCGCACGGCCTCGTCCTCGTCCTCGAACGTCGCGATCGCGAGCACGGGGCCGAAGATCTCCTCGCGCAGGATGGCGCTGCCGGCGGTGACGCCTGTGAGCACGGTGGGCGCGTAGAACGTGCCGGGCCCGTCGAGCTTCTCGCCGCCCGTGAGCAGAGTGGCCCCGCGCTCGGTGGCGTCGACGACGAGCTCGTCGGCCTTCGCGACGGCGTCGGCGTCGATGAGCGGGCCGATCGCCACGCCCTCCTCCGTGCCGCGGCCGATCGTCATGGCGTCGACGCGCGCGGTGATGCGCTTCGCGAACTCGTCGGCGACCGAGGAGTGCACGATGAAGCGGTTCGCCGCCGTGCACGCCTGGCCGATGTTGCGGAACTTCGCCGCCAGCGCGCCCTCCACGGCCTTGTCGAGATCGGCGTCCTCGAACACGACGAACGGCGCATTGCCGCCGAGCTCCATCGACACGCGCAGCACGCCCTCCGCCGCCTGCGCGATGAGCTGGCGGCCGACCTCGGTCGATCCGGTGAACGACAGCTTCCGCAGCCGCGGGTCGGCGATGATGGGCGCCGACACGCGCCGCGACGAGGCGGACGTGACGACGTTCACGACGCCGTCGGGCACGCCGGCGTCGACGAGCAGCTGCGTGAAGAACAGCGTCGTGAGCGGCGTCAGCTGCGGCGGCTTGATGACGACCGTGCACCCCGCCGCGAGGGCGGGCGCGATCTTGCGCGTCGCCATCGCGAACGGGAAGTTCCACGGCGTGATGAAGAAGGAGGGGCCGACGGGCCGCTGCGACACGACCATCCGCCCCGTGCCCTCGGGGTTCAGGCCGTAGCGGCCCGTGATGCGCACGGCCTCCTCGCTGAACCACCGCAGGAACTCGCCCCCGTAGGCGACCTCGCCGCGCGCCTCCGCGAGGGGCTTGCCCATCTCGAGCGTCATGAGCAGGGCGATGTCCTCCTTGCGCTCCTGGACGAGCTCCCACGCCCGGCGCAGGATGTCGCTGCGCACCCGCGGGGCCGTCGCCGCCCATGCGTCCTGCGCCGCGACCGCCGCGTCCAGGGCGCGCGTGCCGTCGTCGGCCGTCGCATCCGCCACGCGTGCGATGACCTCGTTCGTCGAGGGGTCGTGCACGTCGAAGGTCTTGCCCTCCGGCGCATCCACCCACTGCCCGCCGATGAACAGACGGGTCTCCACGCGCGCCAGCAGCGCGCTCTCGTGCTCGTTCGCCATGTCGGCTCCTTACTCTCTGGGTCGATCCGGTCAGCGGCGCCGCAGGCTGGGCGGCGCGTCCATGGTGAGCACGGCGCCCTTGAAGAACGCCGGGTGGCGCACGGCCTGCACGACCATGAGCACGATGCCCACGGCGATGACGGCGATCCCGAGGACGAACACGAGGCCCACTCCCCCGATCTCCGATCCGCTGCCGTAGGCGGGGTCCATCGTGTCGATGAGCGTCACGACGAAGAGGATGGCGAGGATCACGCCGCCCACGAGGGGGAACAGCAGCATGAAGAACACGTTGCGCACGGAGTCGAACCACTGCCTGCGGAAGTACCAGACGCACGCGAAGGCGGTCAGGCCGTAGTAGAAGCAGATGAGCATGCCGAGCGCGAGGATGGTGTCCCACAGGGTGTTCTCGCTGAGGAACCGCATGACGGCGTAGAAGGCGCCCGTCACGATCGCCGCGACGATCGTGGCGTAGCCGGGGCTGAAGAAGCGGGGGTGCACGGCGGCGAACTTCTTCGGGAGCGCGCCGTAGTGGCCCATCGCGAGCATCGTGCGCGTCGGCGAGGCGAACGTGGCCTGCAGCGAAGACGCCGAGCTCGTGAGCACGGCGAGCGAGACGAGGAAGCCGAGCGAGCCCATGATCGGGTTCGACAGCGCGAAGAAGACGTTCCCCTGGATGTCGGCGTTGCCGAGGCCGAGCTCCCCGTCGCCGACGCCCGCGAACATGATCATCGCGACGGCGAGCAGCAGGTAGAGGAAGACGATGACGAGCACGACGACGGTCGCGGCCCGTCCCGGCGTCTTCTCGGGGTTCTTCGTCTCCTCGTTCATCGTGAGCACGAGGTCCCAGCCCCAGAAGATGAAGATCGACAGCGACAGGCCGGCGACCGCGGCGCTGAACGACGGCACGGCGAAGGGGTTGAACCATCCGATGTCGAACGGCGTCGGGTCGAACGCGTCGCCCGAGGTGGCGCGCGTGATCGCCGTGACCGCGAACACGACGAGCACGACGACCTGGAAGCCGACGAGCACGTACTGCAGGCGCTGGGAGGTCTGCAGGTCGCGGTACGACACCCACGTCGCCGCGAGCACGAACAGGAGGCACACGCCGACGTTGATGAACGGGTTGAGCGTGAGGTCGGCGATCGACGCGTCGCCCGTGATCTGGCTGATGAGGAGGAAGAGGAAGTCGACCGCGATGCCCGCGAGGTTCGACAGCACGAGGATGGTCGCCGCGACGAGCCCCCAGCCGCACATCCACCCGATCCACGGCCCGAACGCGCGCGTCGCCCACGTGAACGACGTGCCGGAGTCGGGCATGACGCGGTTGAGCTCGCGGTAGCCGAACGCGACGAGCAGCATGGGGATGAACCCCACGAGGATGATGGCGGGCACCTGCGTCCCCACCTCGGACGCCGTGGGTCCGACCGCCGCGGTGAACGTGTACGCGGGGGCCACGGTGGAGATGCCGAGGACGACGGCCCCGATGAGGCCGAGCGTTCCGGCGCTGAGGCCCTTGGCGGAGATCCCCGTCGTGACGGGGTCGGACACGGCGTTGCGTTCGGACATGTCAGTCTTCTTCCCGGCGCGTGCGGGGCACGACGATCATGGGGACGGGCAGCTCGTGCAGCATCTTCGCCGCGGTCGAGCCCAGGAACAGGAAACGGGGGCGCGCGAGGCGGCTCGAGCCGACGAGCACGACCTCGCCGGGCAGCCAGTCGAGGTGCGCGACGGCGTCTTCGATGCTGTCGCCCTCCGCGACGACGACGTCGGACGGGATGCCCGCGGGCAGCTCCGCCCGCGCCGCGCCGAGCACGTCGTCGGCGTGCGACGATCCGACGACGCGGATGGCCGAGGTGTCGAGCCCCGCGGGGAGGTCGACCGTGACGAGCGAGACGAGCCGCAGCGGGACGCCGGCCGTCGCGGCGAGCGCGACGGCCTCGTCGACGAGCGCATCCGCACCCGGCCGCGTGCCGACGGCCGCGGTCACGCGCGACAGCGGCTCCGTGCTCTCGGCCGAGCCGGCGGGCGCGAGCACGACCGGCACATCCGACGAGTGCAGCAGCTCGCTCGCGACGGAGCCGAGCCGGTGCCGGCCGCGGAGCCCTCCGTTGGCCGCTCCTACGACGATGTGCGAGGCGCCGAACTCGCGCGCGGCCCCGACGAGGCCCTCCGCGAACGAGTCCGCGATGCGCACGTGCCCGCTGTGGCGCACGTCGGCGGGGATGGCCGCCGCCGCCTCGCGCAGCCAGTCGCGCGCCTGGGAGCGCACGTGCTCCTCGTAGGAGGCGTCGGGCAGCGCGCTGCCGTCGGGAAGCACCATGACGAGGTCGAGGTCGGCGCCCGTCGCGCGGGCGAGCCGCGCCGCGAGCGCGACCGCGTCGGCCCCGGCCGCTGTCGCCGTGTAGCCGACGACGAACGGGGCGGTCACGACCTCGACCGTTCGACGATGTCGGCGGCAGCCAGCCGGCCCATCCGGATGGCCCCGTCGACATGCTGGAAGCCGAGCCCCGCGAGGTCGCTGCAGGCGAAGTGGATCGGACCGACGGGCGCCGACTGGTCCTTGCCGTAGCGGTGCAGGCCGCCGAGGTCGAAGCTCGCGGCGTAGGCGCCGCGCGTCCACTCCTCCGTGCCCCAGTCGCTCTCGTAGTAGACGACGGGGTTCTTCGCCTCGGGGCCGTAGTAGTGCGAGAGCGACTCAAGGATGCGCTCCCTGCGCTCCTCGGCCGTCAGCTCGAACACGCCGTCCGCGTGGAGATCGGAGACGAAGCCCACGAGCGTGCCGCGCTCATCGGCGTGGTTCGTGTTGTCGTAGGCCTCGTGGACGAGCTCGTACGGGCTGAACGCGGTCGCCGACAGCCCCTGCTCGCGCCAGAACGGACGGTCGTACACGGCGTGCACCTTGATGACGAAGCCCATCGAGAGGTGCTGGTGCATCTGGTGCTGTCGGCGCGGCAGCGGCGGGACGAACGAGATGCGGTCGTAGAGGACCGGCGCGAGCGCGAGGATCGCGTACTTGGCGCGCACCGTGACGCCGTCGGCCTCCGCGATGACGCCGTCGGCGCCCCACCGCAGCGTGCGCACGGGGGCGTCGAGGTGAACGTCCGCGCCGAGCCGCTCGGCGAGCAGCTGGGGGACCTGCTGGAGACCGCCCACGACGCGCTTGTCGAGGATGAAGTCGGCGTCGACGAGGTTCGAGAAGCTGCCGGCGCTCGACGCCATCTGCAGCGCCTGCAGCGCAGAGAACGCGTGGGCGGGCTTCGTGAGCATGGCGCCCGCGATGAAGAGGGCGATGTTGTCGCGCGCCTCCTGGTCGTCGGTCTCGCGCGCGAGCCACTCCTCGAACGAGATCGTGTCGAGCTCGGTCGCGCGCGGGTGGGTCCACGGTGCGGCCGGATCGATCTCGGCCGTGAGGGCGTCGAGCTTCTCGATGAGCGCGACCATGACCTGCTCGGTCGCGGGCGCGACGGGGAAGATCTCGCCCGTGAAGCGGGTGAGCTCGCCGTCCGGCCCGATGTAGACGCTCTCGCCCTCGCGGTAGCGGCTGTAGGTCTCGAGGCCGAGCTCGGCGATCGTCTCCTTCAGGGCGTCCTGGTCGGGCGACACCCACTGCCCGCCGATCTCGAGCGTGGCGCCCTCGACGACATCGGTCCACAGCCGCCCGCCGACGCGGTCGCGCGCCTCCAGCACGGCGACCGACAGGCCCGCCTTCTTCAGCTCGTTCGCCGCCGTGGTGCCGGCCGCGCCGGCGCCCACGATGACGACGTCCCGCGTGATCTCGGTCATGTCGGTCCTCCTCGGACTTCTCGGGTGGTTATCAGGCCGCGGCGAGCGCGTCGGCGACGACGTCGATGCCCTCGGAGAGGAGCGCGTCGCCGATCGCGAGCGGCGGCAGGAAGCGGATGACGTTGCCGTAGGTGCCGCACGTGAGGACGATGACGCCCTGAGCGATGGCGGCCTTCGCGACGGCACCCGTGAGCGCGGCGTCGGGCGCGCCCGTCTCGGGGTCGACGAACTCGACGGCGATCATGGCGCCGAGCCCGCGGACGTCGCCGATCCGGGCGTCGGCGGCCTGCAGCGCCGTGAAGCGCTCCGTGAGCAGCGCGCCGATCTCGCGGGCGCGCTCGACGAGTCCGTCGTTCTCGAACGCCTCGATGGCGGCCAGTGCCGCGGCGCACGCGATCGGGTTGCCGCCGTAGGTGCCGCCGAGGCCGCCCGCGTGCGACGCGTCCATGATCTCGGCGCGCCCCGTGACGGCCGCGAGCGGAAGCCCAGCGGCGATGCCCTTCGCGGTCGTGATGAGGTCGGGGACGATGCCGAAGTGCTCGCTTGCGAACATCGCGCCGGTACGGCCGAAGCCCGTCTGCACCTCGTCGGCGATGAACACGACGCCGTTCGCGCGGCACCAGTCGACGAGGGCAGGGAGGAAGCCGTCGGCGGGCACGATGAATCCGCCCTCGCCCTGGATGGGCTCGATGACGACGGCGGCGAGGTTGTCGGCGCCGATCTGCTTCTCGATCTGCGAGATGGCGCGCTGCGCGGCCTCGGCCCCGGTGAGGCCGTCGCGGTAGGGGTACGACAGGGGCGCGCGGTACACCTCGGGCGCGAACGGTCCGAATCCGCTCTTGTAGGGCATCGACTTCGCCGTGAGCGCCATGGTGAGGTTGGTGCGGCCGTGGTAGCCGTGGTCGAACGCGACGACGGCCTGGCGTCCGGTGTGCTTGCGGGCGATCTTCACGGCGTTCTCGACGGCCTCGGCTCCCGAGTTGAACAGGGCCGACTTCTTCGCGTGGTCGCCGGGGGTGAGCCGGTTGAGCGCCTCGGCGACGGCGACGTACGACTCGTACGGCGACACCATGAAGCACGTGTGGGTGAAGGCGGCGACCTGCGCCTGCACGGCCTCGACCACCTTGGGATGGGCGTTGCCCACCGTCGTGACCGCGATGCCCGACCCGAGGTCGATGAGCGAGTTGCCGTCGGCGTCCACGACGACTCCCCCGCCCGCCGCGACGGCGGAGATGGGGGCCGTGTGACCGACGCCCGCGGCGACCGCCTCCGCCTTGCGCGACAGCAGCTCCTGCGAGCGCGGGCCGGGGATCGAGGTGACGAGGCGGCGCTCCTGCGGCAGGGCGGGTCCGCCCACGGCGATGTCGGGGGTCGTGGTGCTCATGCGGCGAGCGTAGAACCGCCGCGCCGTCGCCCGCATTCGCCGTGACGTACAGATTGGCGCATTCGCCTGTACTCTCTGTACACGATGTCGCCGACGACGCCTCCCGCACCCACGCTCCGCGCGCTGCTCTCCCGCGGAGATCTCGCCCTGCGACTGTCCTCCGATGGCGCGCGCGACCTGACCCAGCCCATCCGATGGGTGCACAGCTCCGACCTCGCCGATCCGACGCCGTTCCTCGCCGAGGAGATGGTGCTGCTCACGACCGGCACGCAGTTCTCCGGAGACGACGACGCGCAGTACGACGCGTACGTGCGACGGCTGGCGGTGCGAGGCGTCGTCGCTCTCGGCTTCGGCACCGAGGTGGTGCGCGACGGCATCCCCGAGCCCCTCGCCGCCGCCTGCGCCGCGCACGGCGTTCCACTGTTCGAGGTGCCCTACCGCACGCCTTTCATCGCCGTCGCGCGCGCGGTCGCGGAGGCGATCGCGGCCGAGGCGTACGCGCGGCGGACATGGGCGCTCTCGGCCCAGCGCGCCGTGTCTCTCGCGGCGCTGCGCCGCGACGGGCTGGGCGCGGCCGTGTCCGAGCTCTCGCGCCAACTGGGGGCGTGGACGGGACTGTACGACTCCGCAGGGGCGCCCGTCCGGGCATCCGCAGATCTCGCCCGTCCCGTCGCGCAGGCCGTGCGTCGCGAGGCCGAGACGCTGCTCGCCCGCGGGGCGAACGCGGCGGGCGTCGTGCACGCAGACGGCACGACCGTCGTCCTGCAGACGCTCGGGCCGGGCGGGAGCCTGCGCGGCGTGCTCGCCGTCGCCGCCGATTCCCTCGACGAGGAGGCGCGCGGCGTCGTGACGACGGTCGTCGCGATGACGGGCTTCGCGCTCGAGCAGAACGAGGCGCTCGCGGCAGCGCGCGGCACCCTGCGCGCGGGGGTCGTCCGGGCGCTCCTCACGGGCGATGCCGCGCTCGCAGGGGGGATCGCCGACGCCGCGTGGGGAGGGTTCCCGCCCGAGCCCGTGGTGGTCGCCGTCACGGACGCGTCGCCGGATGCCCTCGGGGCGTTCCTCGAGCTGCGCGCAGGTCGCGAGCACGGCAGCTTCTTCTACGGGCGCGACCCCGACGGAGGGACGGCCATGGTGGTGTCGGCGGCGTCGGGGACGACCTTCGACGAGCTGCCCGCGCGCTTCGGCCTGCGGGTGGGGGTCTCCGAGCCCGGCCCGCTCGCGGCGTTCCCCACGGCGCTGGAGGAGGCGCGCATCGCCCGTGATCGCGGCGACGGCGTCTCGCAGTTCGGCGCCGTCGCGGCCGCCGGGGTGCTGAACGCGCTCTCCTCCGACGCGGCGGCCGTGGCCCGGACGGTGCTCGCGCCGCTCATGCGCCATGACGAGGCGCACGGGACGTCGCTCGTCGAGACGCTGCGTGCCTGGCTGCTGCACGACGCGCGCTTCGACGATGCGGCGCAGGCCATCGGCGTGCACCGGCACACGGTCCGCACGCGCGTGCGGCTCGCGGAGCGCCTGCTCGACCGCGATCTCGGCTCGTTCGCCGCGCGCGCCGAGGTCTGGGTCGCGCTGCTCGCCGTCCGTTAGCCGGGGGCTCCCGCGCCGCGCACGGGCCGGACCCCGGCGCGATAGCGTGGCCTGATGCTGAGGAGGATGCCGACACCGCGCCTGGCCGTCCTCTCGATCGCGCTGCTCGCCATCGGCATCGCCCTGACGATCGCGTCGGGCGGGCCGCCGCGCCTGCTGGGCCTCGCCCTCGTGTTCGTCGGCCTCGCCGGCCTCATCACGCTCGTCCTGCGCCTGCTCGATCGCGGCAGCCGCGGAGGCTGAGCCCGCTCCCCCTCACGCCTGCGTCGCGAGCTCCTCCAGGCGCACGGGCGACGCGAGCGGCTCGCCCCGCGCCATCCGCCGTGCGTCGTCGATCGCGCTGTCGGCCAGCCGCGCGAGCTCCCGCCCCATCGACCCGGCGATGTGCGGCGTGAGGAACGCGTGGTCGGCCGTGCGCAGCGGATGGTCCAGCGCGAGCTCGTCGGGCTCCGTGACGTCGAGGATGGCCGTGATCTCGCCGCGCACGACGCGCTCCGTGAGCGCATCGTGGTCGACGAGCGCACCACGCGCCGTGTTGACGACGACGGCGCCGTTGCGCAGCAGCGCGATGCCGGCGCGGTCGAGCAGATGGCGCGTCTCCGGCAGGGCCGGCGCGTGCAGCGAGACGACGTCGCTCGTGCGCAGCAGGTCGTCGAGACCCACCGCGGTCGCGCCCAGCGTCGCGGCATCGGCGTCCGACAGGAAGGGGTCGTACACGACCAGGTCGAGATCGTAGGGACGCAGCAGCGCCATCGTCCGCCGCCCGATGCGCGACGCTCCCACGATGCCGACCCGCTTGCCGTGATTGCCCATGTCGGGATACAGGTCGTCGGAGACGACGTGGTCCGCTGAGCGCGCCGCGATCCGCGCGAGCGGGAACGCCTGCTTGCCCGCGAGCAGGATCATCGCCACGGCGAACTCGGCCACAGGGCGCGCGTTGGCGTCGTTCGCTGAGCACACCGCGACACCCCGCTCCCAGGCCGCGATGCCCACGTGCCCCTTGACGCTGCCGCCCGCGTGCGCGATGAGGCGCAGTCGCGGCGCGCGGTCGAGCACACCCGCATCGATCGGAGGGCTCCCCCACCCCGTGATGAGCACGTCCACCTCGGCGAGCACGGCGTCGGCGTACGCGCCCTCGAACGTGCCGAGCGGCGTCGGCGAGAGCAGGCGCAGCTCGGCGGCCGCCTCGATGCGCGCCAGCCGATCGGGCGGGAACACCTTCGAGGCGACGTCGGCGCCCATCGCGAGGGCGACGTTGAGCGGGGCGGTCACTTGACGCTCCCCTCGGTCATGCCGGCCCGCCAGTACCGCTGCAGCGAGACGAACGCCACGACGAGCGGTATGAGCGACAGCAGCGATCCGGTGATGACGAGCGGGGCGTAGCGCGGGTCGACCGCCGTGAGCCCCTGCCAGTGGGAGATCCCCAGCGAGACGGGGTAGAGCGCCGGATCGCTCAGCATGACGAGCGGCAGCATGTAGTTGCTCCAGACCGCGAAGAACTGGAAGAGGGCGATCGTCACGAACCCGGGGGCGAGCATGGGGAGCGCCACCGAGAAGAAGGTGCGCACGGCACCCGCGCCGTCCATGCGCGCCGCCTCGAGCGTCTCGTCCGGCACGTAGGCGCGGCTGAACGCGCGGGCGAGGTACACGTTGAACGGGTTGCACAGCGACGGAAGGATGATCGCCCAGACCGTGTTCACCATCCCCAGCTGCGAGAACAGCATGTAGAGCGGCAGCACGGTCGCCGTGTTCGGGACGAGCACGCCGACGAGCACGAAGCCGAACAGCCCCTCCTTGCCGCGGAAGCGCAGCTTGTCGAACGCGTAGCCGGCCGCGGTCGACACGATGCCGCCCACGACGGCCCCCGCGAGCGAGTACAGCAGGCTGTTTCCCATCCAGCGCGCGAAGAGGCCGTCGCCTTCCGCGAGCAGGGCGGAGACGTTCTCGCCGATGAGCCATCGGTCGAGGTCGAACACCGACGTCGAGTAGAGCCCGCCCGCGTCCTTGAGCGACGCGAACACGAGCCACAGCACGGGGAAGACGGTGTACACGGCGCCCAGCACGAGCACGCCGTTCGTCACGGCGACGCCGGCGATGCGGGGGCGGGGCCTGCGCCGCGGTGCCCCGTCGTCGGCGGGCCGGGGGGCGGATGGCGTCGCCTGCGCGTCGCGCGGACGGGTCGCGAGGACGGTCATGAGCGCGCTCCCTTCGAGGTGAAGCGGGTGATGGCGAACGACACGACTCCCGCGATGAGCGCGATGACGAGCGACGCGGCCGCCGCCTGATGCTGGTCGAGGCGGTTGAACGCGGCGTCGTACGCCCACATGTTCGGCACCCAGCTGGGGGTGATCGTCGTGGTCGCCTTCGCGAGGATCGACGGCTCGGTGAAGAGCTGCAGCGCGCCGATCGCGGTGAAGAGGCCGATCACGCCCACCGATCCCGCCACGAGCGGCAGCTTGATGCCGAGCGCGATGCGCACACCGCCCGCGCCGTCGAGGCTGGCCGCCTCGACGACATCGCGCGGCACGGCCTGCAGCGCCGTGAAGACGATGATGACGTTGTAGCCCGTCCACTGCCACACCGCGATGTTCACGACGGCCGGCACGACGAGCGTCGAGCCGAACAGGTCGACCTCCAACCCGGCGCCTCCCAGGAGGCCGAGGAGGGGGCTCACTCCCGGGGTGTACAGGTACGTCCACAGCAGCGCGGCGATGACTCCGGGCACCACGTGCGGCAGGAACAGCAGCACCTGGAACACGCGGGCGAGTCGCGCATAGGCGGAGTCGAGCAGGAGCGCCAGCACGAGGGCGAGCCCCAGCATGGTCGGGATGTACAGCACGACGTAGAGGGCGAGACGCCAGAAGCCGTCGAGGAACGACGACGAGCTGAGCACGGCCGCGTAGTTCTCGAGCCCGACGAACAGCGTCTGCGCGTCGCCGCCGAATCCGAGCCCCGAGCGCTTCTCGGCGAACACGCTCAGCACGAGCGCGTACACGACGGGAGCGAGCATGCACAGAGCGAACAGGGCGAAGAACGGCCCGAGGAAGAGAGCGGCCGCTCCGCGGTCGCTCGTCGCGCGGCGCCCGCGGCGCGACGCACGAGGCGCCGCGCCGCGGAGGGATGCGGTGGTCATCGTCGCGCCTCAGGGAGCGACCGAGAGGCCGAGATCGGCGAGCCCGTCCGCCGTCGTGTCCTGGATCGACGTGAACGCCGCCGCGAGATCGCCGCCCGGCGCCGTGGCGCCCATCGTCTCCTTCATGGCGGTCGCCGTGAGGTCGAAGTTCGGCCCCCACTGCCAGTCTCCGGAGTCGTGCGACGCGGCCTCGTCGAACACCTCCCAGATGTCGTTCGCGAAGAACGAGGCGTCGAACGCGGCCTGCGACACGGCCGTCAGGTCGCTGTTCGCGAGGTACGCGGATCCGGTGTCGCCCCGCGCCTCGATCGCGGCGGGATCGGTCGTGAGGAACTCGATGAACTCGGCGGCGGCCGCGGCGTTCCCGCTCGTCTCCGGCACGGCGAACGTCGAGCCGCCGTAGATGGGCGTGACGGCCGCCGCGCCCTCCCGCACGGGCAGCTCGGCCGCGACCCACTCCCCCTCCTGTCCGGCGGCGCGCGTGATGATCCCGGTCGCGCTCCAGCTGGCGCCGACGATGCCGGCGGCGGTGCCCGAGGCGATGTCGTTCGTCCACTCGTCCGAGTACGACGCGACGGCCTTCACGGCGCCCTCGTCGATGAGCCCCTGCCAGTACTCCGCGACGTCGGTCGTCGCGGCGTCGTCGATGTCGACGACCCAGCTGTCGCCGTCGGTGTCGAACCACTGCGCGCCGTTCTGCCAGGCGAGCGCGGCGTACCAGCTCGGCTCGTTCGCGTTGAACGATGCGAGGTAGCCGCCCGTCGTGTCGTGGACGGCGCGGGCGGCATCGGCGAACTCCTCCCACGTGGTGGGCACGGCGACGCCCGCGGCCTCCAGCAGGTCCTGCCGGTACCAGACGATCGACGGCGGCGCGTCATACGGCAGCGCCCACACCTCGCCGCCGAGCGTCGTGAGCGAGCGGCTGACGTCGGAGAACGAGCCCAGCACGTCGTCGGAGTAGACGCCCGTCAGGCTCTGCAGGCTCCCCGAGCTCGCGAACTGCGGCAGGGCGTAGTACTCGATCGTCGCGACGTCGGGGGCCTCTCCCGCCGAGATCGCGGCGGCGAGCTTGGCATAGCCGCCGTTGGCGCCGTTCGGGACGCTCTCGAAGGTGACGTGGATGCGGTCCTGGCTCTCGTTGAAGGCCTCGGCGACGAGGTCCATGCCGGCGAGGGCCGACCAGAACGTGATCTCGCCCTCGGGAAGCGCGCTCTCGGTCGGCGTCGACGCGGGGGCGGCCTGACCCGCGCAGGACGCGAGGGGGACGAGGAGGGCGGTGGCCAGGACGGCGGCCCCCGCCGTGCGGATGATGCGGTGCATGGGACTCCTTGCGGATCGAAGCGGTGGTGCTTGTCGGGTGGAGCAGTGCACTCATCCTCGGGACCCGCTCGATCACGCGCACGCGATCGCACACACCCGCACATCCGACTGTGCGGAATCGTGTCAGAGCGATGTTTCCGTCGCTGACGAGCCGCGCACCGTGAGGGTCGGCAGCAGGTCGATGCGCGCGTGCGCGGGCCCGCCGAGCACGCGCTCCCCCCGCGTGATCCGCTCGAAGCAGGCACGCACGGCCATGGCCCCGACGTCGGCCTTCGGCGGCGCGACAGCCGTGATCGGCACCTCCGCGAGCGACGCGACCTCGTCGTCGTAGGCGACGACGGCGAGATCGCGCGGCACGTCGATGCCGCGGTCGACGGCGAGGTCGACGAGGCCGATCGCCGCCTCATCCGGCAGCACGATGAGGCCGTCGACCCGCTGAGCGGCGCACGCGTCCACGACGGCCGCGAGCGACGCCCGCTGCTCGGCGACGGGCCGCTCCACGCGCGCGATCTCCAGCTCGATCGGCTCGGCGCCCGGCAGCAGGTCGCCGAGGGCACGCCGGTAGCCGTCGCGCAGCGGCTCGGCGGTCGGCCCCCGCCGCACGCCCAGGGCGATGCGCGTGCGGCCCGCGTCGACGAGGTGCCGCAGCGCGACCTTGGCGCCGTGCGCGTGATCGGTGCGCACGGCGCCCAGCAGGATGTCGGACGGCGCATCGACGAGGGAGCGCTCCATGACGATCGTCGGCGGCTCTGCGTCGGCGAGCAGCCGGTAGGTCGCGGGATCCTGCCGGTACGGATCGGACGGCGTCACGACGAGCCCGTCGACGCCCCTCTCGAGGAGGCGGCGGATCTGGTGGCGCTCGGCATCGCCCGAGTAGTCGGAGATGCCGAGCACGAGACGCGCGCCCAGATCGGCAGCCGCGTGCTTGGCGCCCGCGATGACGCCGGGGAAGTAGTACCGCGCGGAGGGGACGATGAACCCGATCGTCGCGATGAGGCCCTTGTCGCGCGGGGCACGGCGGCGCACCGCGCCGCCGTGCACCCGTTCGAGGACGCCCTCCGTCTCGAGCTCGAGCAGATCGCGTCGGATCGTCATGGCCGACACCCGGAACCGGGCGGCGAAGTCGGCGACCGTCAGGCCGCCCCGCAGCTCGATCTCGCGGAGGATGGCCTGGTGTCGTTCGGAGGGCAGCACACGCTCATCATCGCGGCTCGCCCAGCCGACGCACGAGTTCGCACACGATCGCACATCGGCCCGTCACCTCCCGTGCGCCGCGCTCGGCGTCGGAAGCCCCGACCCGGTCACCGACCCGAGATCGTCGATGGGGACGTAGGCTCCCCCGATCGCGATCCCGTCGCCCACGATGCTCGCGGACAGCGCCTCGTCGGCGGTGGCGAGCACGATGCGGAACGAGGCGGCGGACCCCGTGCGCGAGAGACGCAGCACCCCGCCGTCGACCTCGGCGTCGAGCCCCTCGCGGTCGAACACGAATCCCGACAGCACCACGGGCTCTCCCGCGGCGTCGGCCGAGGTGAAGGTGAACAGCGGCTCGGCCTCTGCCGCGTCGTCGTCGAGGGCGATCACGACGCCGCTCTCGGGGCGCAGCTGCCACGACCACGTGTGGGAGGTGTCGTCGGAGAAGTCGTCGGCGATGGCGACGATCGCGGTCGACGGCCCGCGCGGCTCGAGATCGACGACCTCGGACCGGTGCGCGACGTCGACGCCGAAGTTGGCCGCGCCGTCCAGCTCGAGGTAGCCGCCGCCCTGCCCCGCGAACGCGCGGGAGTCGAGCGTGGCGCCCTGGCCGTCGACGGTGCGGTACGGGTTCTCGTAGGGCTCGAGCTGGCCGTCGACGAGCGGCTTGCTCCACGCCGACGGGTCGGCGTATGCCTTGCCGCCCTGCATCGCCCAGGTCGTGTCGTCGGAGATCCACGACAGCGAGAAGGTCTCGGCCGCTGCCCATCCCTTGTGCTGGCTGTTGCGGTTCGACGTCGCGACGATGGCGTCGTCGGCATCGGCCACGTCGTCGCGGAACGCGGCGAAACCCGACTCGGGGTCGAGGAGCGCCGGCAGATCCACCGCCGCAGCCGATGCGGCGAGGGCCGCCGAACGCTCGCCGGCGGTGGGGGCGAAAAGCGCCGTCCAGAGGCTGTGCACGCCGTCGAAGCGCGGCGCCGCCGACGCCGTGCCGTGCACGGCGTCGTGGATCTCGACGAGCTGGCCGAGCTCCGAGGCGTCGGAGGCGAGCGGGAAGAGCAGCGGCAGAGCGCCGTCGACCTGCCCGTTCGGGCCGCTCACGCCGAACTGCACGACGTCGCCGGCTGACCGCGACGAGACGACATGAAGCGCGAGCCCCGTGAAGTCGATGTCCGCGAACGCCGCGTCGAGAGCCGTGAGCCCGACGGACTGCGCCGTGTAGATCGAGGGGAAGAGGTAGAGCTCCGTGTAGTGCAGGTAGTCCCAGCCCTCCTGCATCCAGCCGGTGCCGGTGTAGCCGTCTTCGAGGTGCTGGGCGACCTGGTCGGCGAGGAACAGGATGCGCCGGTCGAGCGCGTCGTCGGAGGCCGCGGTCTGATCGCCCGCGAGCACGAGGAGCATCGCGAGCTCGGTCGACCGCGTGACGCCGACCCAGTTGCTCGCCTTGTCGCCCGCCGTGTCGAGGTTGTCGTGATGGTAGGTCGACAGCAGCTCTGAGACGCGCAGCATCATGGCCTGCGCATGGGCGCGCTGCGCCTCGGTCCACCCGGGCGACGCCCAGTCGTATGCGGGGGCGAGCAGCAGCGCGGCGCGGCCGAGCTCGAGGCCCATGTTCGTGTCGCGGGCGATGATGAACGCCTCGCCGTCGACGAGGCCGTCGTAGGCCTGCTGCGCGTAGGCGGCCTCGCCCGTGATCGCGTACGCGAAGGCGGCGTCGCGCGCCTCGTAGAGCCCTGCACTGCCGTTGGCGGAGTACCCCGCGGTCGCAGGGTCGGCGAGCCGGTCGACGAGCGCGTTCCACGCGCCGACAACGGTGGGCTCGCCCGCGTCGAGCGACGACCGCACGCGGGCGATGTCGTCGGCTCCCAGCAGGGCCCGCGGATGGACGGCGCCGCCGACGAGCGCGTCGGCGACGACCACGCCGTCGGCGATGAGCTCGACCGCGTCTCCCGCCGAGGCCGCCAGCTCGACCGACCCCGTGGCGCCTGTGAGCGACGTCGTCGCGCCGTCGACGCGCAGCGCGAGCGGCCCCGTGGCGGACGGCACGGCCCAGCTCGCGCGCGCCGTTCCGTCGCCCGTGGAGCGCGCGACGATCGTCGGGCTCTCGACGAGGTCGGCGACCGCCGCGGGCACCGTCGCCGTGGCGGCCGGCGTCGAGGCCAGGACGACGCCCTCGTCGTCGACCGCGTCGACCACGTAGGTGTAGGTCGTCCCGGGCTCGGCGGTCTCGTCGGCCACGGTGGGCGCCGTCGTCGTGCGCACCCACGCCGGCGAGCCGGTCGTGCCCCGCCGCACGCGGTACTCAGCGGCATCGACGTCGGGGAAGGACCAGGTCAGCTCGACGGCGCCGCGGTCGCCGACGACGGCGGCGAGCGACCCCGATGCGACGTCCTCGACGATCTCGACGCCCGTGACCGAGAGCGACCCCGCCGTGCGGTCGAGCATGGGCTCGACCGAGATGCTCGCGGCGGCGTCGGGAAGGGTGACGGCCGTCTCGACGATCCGCCAGTCGAACGTGCCTCGCAGATACGGACCCGACGCGACGGGCACGATCACCGTGCCCGCCGCGTCGCGCACCTGGACGCGGATCATGCTGTAGCCGGCGTCGAGACCCGTGCCGCGCACGAGCGCTCGGACGACGATGCGCCGCGCGGTGGCGGCGTCGACCGCGACGCGCTGCGTCAGTGCGAGACGGGCGGTCGCCCCCGACGTCGAGGCGATCGTCGCCGCCGTGCGGCCGTCGGGCCCGTCGGCGGCGACAGAGACGGCGGCCGTCCCCGCGGGATTCCAGCGCGACCAGCCGTCGGGGGCGCCGTCGCCGTCCGCGTCGCCGAAGTCGCCGTTCACGACGGCGGGTGCGGCGGCGAGCGCGGGGGCGGGTGCGGCGAACGTCAGGATGGCCGCGACGGCGGCCAGGACGGCGAGCGCGCGCAGGGCGCGGCGGGCAGGGCGCATGGGTTCCTCCTCGGACGGGTTGCGACGACGCTAGGACCGCGCGGCGCCGGCCGTGCGGGATCGCTCACGATCGCACAGCGCGCGCCCTGCATGCACGAGCGCGCCATCGGCCCAGACGGCGTCGGGTGCGCCGCCCGCCCCGAGCAGGACGAGGTCGGCCGCGGCGCCCGGGGCGAGGCTGCCGATGCGCCCCTGCAGGCCGAGCAGGCGGGCGGGCGTCGCGGTGAGGGCGTCGACGGCGTCGACGAGCGGCACGCCCGCCGCGACGGCGTTCGCGAGCGCGCGGTCGAGTGTCAGCGTCGAGCCGGCCAGCGCGCCGTCCTCGCCGTGCGTCGCGACGCCGTCGCGCACCGTCACGTCGAGGTCTCCGAGCCGGTAGACGCCGTCTGGGGCGCCGGCGGCCGCCATGGCATCGCTCACGAAGGCGACGCGCCCCCGCGCGGCGCGCACCGCCCCCGCGACGATCGACGGATGCACGTGGACGCCGTCGACGATGAGCTCGAGCACGGCGCGCTGATCCTCGATCGCCGCGACGACGGGCCCCGGCGCACGGTGGTGGATGCCCTGCATGCCGTTGAAGGCGTGCGTCAGGACGCGGGCGCCGCGGGCGATGGCCTCCCGCGTCGTTCCGTGGTCGGCGGCGGTGTGGCCGATCGCGACGATCACGCCGGCGCCGACGAGCGCATCGATCGCGGAGGAGGAACCGGGCAGCTCAGGGGCGAGCGTGACCATGGCGACGGGGCCCGCGTCGCGCAGCAGGGCGACAGCGTCGGGGGTCGGAGGGCGGAGCGCGTCGGCGCGATGCGCCCCGCGGTGCGACCCCGCCAGGAACGGCCCCTCGAGATGCACGCCGAGGAGCAGCGGGTCGGCGGCGACGAGAGGCGCGAGGGCCGCGATCCGCGCGGCGAGCACGTCGACGCCCGCCGACACGAGCGACAGCATCGTGCGCGTCGTGCCGTGACGGCGATGCACGGCGAGGATGCGCAGGAGGGCACGGGGGTCGCGTGCGGCGTCCTCGGCGCTCGCTCCCCCGCCGCCGTGGCAGTGCAGGTCGACGAATCCCGGCACCGCCGCGCGCCCGTCGGCGTCGACGACGTGCGCGTCGCCGCGGAGATGGGAGCGCCATCCGCCGCCGTGTCCTCTGGCGACGACGCCCCGCGCCCCATCGATATCGGCGTCGAGCGCGACCCACGCGTCGTCGTCCTCCGTCCCGTCGGAGACGATGCGCGCGGAGTGCACGATCGTGCGGCGCGCGGCCGTCACGACGACGCGACGGGCACCGCGTCGAGCAGCGCGAGCAGGCGCGCCGCCTCCGCCCGCACGGCGTCGCGGCCCGCGCGCGTGTAGGAGCGCGAGTCGACGAGAGCCGGACGGTCGGCGAGCGCGCGGCGCACGGCCTCCGTGTACTGCTTCGTGAGCTGCGTGGCGATGTTGACCTTCGCGATGCCGGCGGCGACCGCGGCGCGCAGGTTCTCGTCGGCGACGCCGCTCGACCCGTGCAGCACGAGCGGCACGTCGACCGCGTCGTGCAGGCGTGCGATGAGGTCGAGGTCGAGCACCGCCGTGCGGTCCGTCATGGCGTGCGACGACCCGACCGCGACGGCGAGCGCGTCGACGCCCGTCTCGGCGGCGAACTGCGCGGCCTCCGCGGGGTCGGTGCGCACGCCGGGCGCGTGCGCGCCGTCCTTGCCGCCGATCTCGCCCAGCTCCGCTTCGACGAGCACGCCCGCCGCATGCGCTGCCCGCACGACCCGGCGCGTCGCCGCGACGTTCTCGGCGAACGGCAGGGTCGCTCCGTCGAACATGACCGACCCGAAGCCGAGGTCGATCGCCTCGAGAGCGAGCTCCTCCGACACGGCGTGGTCGAGGTGCACGGCGATGGGGGCGGCCGCGGCCTGCGCGATCGCCGACACCGCGGCCGCGACGGGAGCGAGGGCGCCGTGATACGCGACGCAGTTCTCGGAGATCTGCAGGATGAGGGGCAGCCCGGTGTCGTCGGCGGCGCCCGCGAGCGCCTCGGCGGTCTCGAGGTGCACGACGTTGAAGGCGGCGCGGCCGCGGGTCGTGCGGTCGAGGATGGCGCGGGTCGGCACGAGGGTCATACGGGGGTCCTTTCGCGGAGACGCGGGATGCCCGGGGCGACGATCGCCTCGGAGACGAGGGCCGGGTGGGTGGGAGAGACCTCGCCGGCGTACGGGGCGAGCACGGCCGCGGCGGAGAGGCCGGCCGCGCGGCGCGCGAGCGTCGCGAGATCGCCGACGCCGTCGGAGAGGTCGCGTGCGAGCGAGGCGACGGCCGCGTCGCCCGCGCCCGTCGCATTGCCGAGCAGGGGCCGCGGCATGCGCGCGCTCACCGCCTCGGGTTGCGCGTCCCCGGCGCGCGCGATGCACAGCCCGTCGGCACCGAACGAGGCCGCGACCATCCGCGCGCCGTCGGCGAGCAGCCGGCGGATGCCCTCGGCAGGGTCCGCGGCCCCCGTCGCCTCGACGAGCTCGACCGCGTTGGGCTTGACGAGGTCGGCGCCCGCGCGCGCCGCCTCGCGCAGGGCGGGCCCCGCGACGTCGGCGATCACCGCGACGCCCCGTCGACGGGCCTCGTGGACGAGGTCGCCGACGAACCCGTCGGGGGTCTCGGGCGGCAGGCTCCCCGACACGACGAGCACACGCGCGTCGGGGAGCCGGGCGGTGGCCGCCCGCACGAGCGCGGCGAGCTCGACTCGGCTCAGCGCGCTCCCCCGCTCGTTGAGGAGCGTCGCCGTGCCGGTCCCGTCCTCCACGATCGCGACGCTGCGGCGCAGCGGCCCGCCCCTCGGGACGAGGTCGACGGGGATGCCCGCGGCGCGCAGATCGTCGGCGAAGACGGCGCCGTCGCCCGATGCGGGGCACGGCGCGACGGCGACGACGGGACGACCGAGCGCGTGCAGCACGCGGGCGACGTTGACGCCCTTGCCGCCTGCGCGGGAGTGCCCCGCCCCGACACGGTGGCTCTCGCCGCGTTCGAGGGCGGGCAGGGACCACGTCAGGTCGAGGGCCGGGTTCGGCGTGACGACGACGATCACCGGGCCGCCGCCATCCGGGTCGGGGCGGCGGAGATCCGGGCGCGGGCGGCCATCCCCCTGGCGGACAGCGCGGCGCCCAGCACGCCCGCCTCGCCGCCCAGTCGCGCGGCCTCGACCACGGGCATCCGATGGAAGCTCAGCCGCTTGGCGAGATGCTCCCGCAGCGGGTCGACGAGAGCGGCGCCCGCGTGCGACAGGCCGCCAGCGATGATCACGGCGTCGGGCGCGAGGGCCGCCACGACGTGCGAGAGCCCGAAGGCGAGCGCGGCGACGGCCGCGTTCCACACGCCGTCGGCGACCTCGTCACCCCGTGTGGCGGCGTCGAGCACCTCGCGCGCGCCCGCGACGGGGCGACCCGACAGGCGGCCGTAGCGGCGCGCGATCGACGCGGCCGAGGCGACGGCCTCCAGGCATCCCACGAGGCCGCACGCGCACGGCTCGTCCGCTCCGTCGCCCGCGACGGGCGCGTGGCCGATCTCGCCGACGAGCGGCGACCCCGCGACGACGACGCCGTCGCGCACGATGACAGCCGAGAGCCCCGTGCCGATGACGACGACGACGGGGTCGCGATACGGCGCACCGCCGCCGAGGAGCAGCTCGGCGACGGCGGCGGCGCGCACATCCTGCCCGAACGAGACGGGCACAGCCAGCCGTTCGCGCACGAGGCGCCCGAGCGGCAGGTCGCTCCATCCGAGGTTCTCGGAGAACACCGCCACATCGCCGTCGACCACCCCCGGCACGACGAGGCCGACGGCGTCGAAGCGCCCCGCGTGCGCGGTCGCGATGAGATCGATCTCGTCGAGGAGCGCGGCGGCCCCGCGCGGCGTCGGACGGCGCTCGACTGCTCCGACGGAGCCCGACGCGGCGACGACCGCCGACTTGATGTCGGTGCCTCCGACGTCGATCCCGAGCACGGCGGCGGGGCCCTCCGGCAGGCGGAGGGGCGAGGGGACGGCCGACACGGGTCAGCCGAGGATGACGGAGCGCGTGAGGTTGCGCGGACGGTCGGGGTCGAGACCTCGGGCACGGGCCCGTGCGAGGGCGACGCGCTGGGCGCGCACGAGCTCGGCGAGCGGGTCGGCGCCTGACGCCTCGAAGCGGGCTCCCGTGGCCGCGACATCGGCGGCGAGACCGTCGGGTGCCGCGCCGAAGGCCCACACCACGCGGCCGGGAGCCGCGATGCTGATGGGCCCATGCCGGTACTCCATGGCGGGGTACGACTCTGTCCATGACTGCGCAGCCTCGCGCATCTTGAGCGCGGCCTCGTGCGCGAGGCCGACGGTCCACCCTCGGCCGAGCAGCGTGATCTGGTCGGCGTCGACGAGCGCGGAGGGCAGCCCAGCGGAGATCGCCTGACGGGCGTCTGCGGCCGACGCCGCGACGTCGTGGCCGAGGGAGGCCCGCAGCGCGCTCAGCGCGGACGTGGCGAAGCGGGTCTGCACGACCGAGGTCTCGTCGGCGAACGGCAGCGCGACGAGGTCGTCGACGGCGTCGGGGAAGGGCGACGCCGTGTCGCCGACGATGCCGACCGTGTGCACGCGGCCGCGCAGCTCGGCGGCCAGCTCGAGCACCTCTGTCGTCGTGCCGGAGCGGGTGATGAGGACGACGGCGTCGTAGTCGCGGGCGGCGGCAGGGGCCTCCGATGCCGCGAACGCATCGGTCTGGCCCTGCCCCGCGGCCTCGCGGAGGGCCGCATAGCTCTGCGCCATGAACCAGGAGGTGCCGCACCCGATCGCGGCGACGCGGAGGCCCGCTGCCGGCAGCACGGCGGTGTCGCGGGCGACCTCGGCGGCCTGCTCCCAGCAGTCGGGCTGCGAGACGAGCTCGGCCTCCATGTGCGCTCCCGCCGGGGAGATGGTCTGCGTGCCGGTCTCGGCCATGCGCCTGCCGCCTTTCGAGTCGTGGGGTGACGACTCGATGATGCGGACGAGCGATGTGCGATCTCGACGCTCCGCACACACTCGCACACGACGGACTCCCAGGCGGCGTCCGTCCGACGTCCCGCGTCAGTCGCTCGGCACCGCCACGATGGGCGTCGTGGTGGGGGCGCCCGTGGGCGAGCCGCCCTCCTGCTCGACGGTGACGGCCACGACATCTCCGGGCGCCATCTGCCCCTCGAGCAACGTGGGCGCATCGGATCCGCCGTCGAACACTCCGGCCGGGATCGGCGTCTCGCCGCGCACGTACCAGAGCTCGTACTGGCTGCCCTCGTCGAGCACCGGCACGCCGTCGGCGACGACGACCGCCTCACCCGTCGACGGAGACCAGTGCAGCTCGAGCGTGCCCCCGCCCGCCACCTCCGCCGACGCGCTCTGCGCATCAGCGGAGGACTCGATGCGCTCGAGCGCGACGACGGCCTCCGGACGGTCGAGGATCTGCGCGATCGACGCGACGCCGATCCCGATCGCCAGGACGAGCGCGATCGAGGCGGCGAGCGTGAACCACACGCGGCGCATCGGGCGCGCGGGCGCGGCGACCTCCGGTTCCGGCGCGACGTCCTCGTCCGAGGGCGCGGGAGCGGGCTCGGCGGCGATGCGCGCGAGCAGCTCGTCCCGGATGCGCGCGGGAGGCGCGACCTCGGGCACCGCATCGGCGAGGAACACGGCGGTCTCCTCATCGCGACGGGCGCGGTCGGCGAGCGCGGGATCGCCCGCGAGCGCCTCGGCGAGCCTCGTCTGGTCGTCCGGGCTCAGCGCGTGGAGCGCATGACCGGCGAGCAGCTCGTCCAGGTCCTTCTCGCTCATGCCAGCACCCCCATCTCCGTCCTCAGGCGCGACAGGCCGTCGCGCATCCTCGTCTTCACCGTGCCGAGGGGCGACCCGGTGAGGGCGGCGATCTCGCTCTGCGAATAGCCGCCGTAGTACGCCAGCGTCAGGGCTTCACGCTGGGCGTCGGGGAGCAGCCGGAGCGCCGCGATCACGCGCCGCCCCTCCATGCGGAGCTCCACGTCCTCGGCGACGCCGTCGAACGGCACGCCGAGATCGCGGAACCCGACACGGACATCGCGGTCGGTGCTCGCCTGCGCCGAGCGCACGCGATCCACCGCCCTGCGGTGCGCGATCGTGAGGATCCACGCCCTCCCTTGCCCCTTGTTCGGAGAGAAGCGGGATGCGGATTGCCAGATCTCCAGGAAGACCTCCTGGAGGACCTCCTCGCTCTGCGCGCGATCGACGAGCACGCGCAGCACGAGGCCGAACACACGGCCGGACAGCATGTCGTAGAGCTCGGCGAACGCGGCCTGATCACCCGCGCCGACGCGGACAAGGAGGTCGGCGACGTGATCACGGGGGTCGTCGACGGTCTCGTCCACGTCGAAGCCGTCGATGACCATAGGGTCCAGCATGCCGTACTCCTCCCTCGCGCGTTCCTTCTTCGGGGCGCGGCGCGGATCGGATGGCCGGGAAGATTTCTCGGATCCGTCCCCATCCGATCGGCGGAGGACCCCGAATGCCCTTGTGAAAGCCGAGAGGCGAAGGCATCGCTCAGCCGGGCGATCGTCCGTTCACAAGAGGAGAAGGCAATGTTCACGAAGAAGTCCACGCTCACCGGCGCCGCAGTGCTGTCGCTCGTCGCCGTCTTCGGCCTCACCGCCTGCAGCGGCGGGTCGACCACGACCGAGGACACCGACGCCGGCACCACGGCGAGCGAGTCGGCCGAACCCAGCACGGCCCCCGAGGAGACCATGGAGTCGGACGACACCATGGACCCCGCCGCGAACCTCGTCGGCGCCGGCTGCGCCGACTACGCGGAGGCCGTGCCGGATGGCGCGGGCTCGATCGACGGCATGGCCCTCGACCCGGTCGCCGTCGCCGCCTCCAACAACCCGCTGCTCACGACGCTCGTCGCGGCGGTGTCGGGTCAGCTGAACCCCGACGTCGACCTCGTCGACACGCTCAACGGCGACGAGTTCACGGTGTTCGCCCCGGTCGACGACGCATTCGCGAAGATCGACCAGGCGACGATCGACACCCTCAGCACCGACGCCGACCTGCTGACGTCGATCCTCACTTACCACGTCGTCCCCGGTCAGATCGCTCCCGACGACATCGACGGCACGCACACGACCGTGAACGGCGCCGACGTCGAGGTCACGGGCTCCGGCGACGACATCATGGTGAACGACGCGACCGTCATCTGCGGCGGCGTGCAGACCGCCAACGCGACGGTGTACCTCATCGACACGGTGCTCATGCCCCCGGCCGAGTAAGCCGCGGCGGGGAGGGGCGAGGCGGTCGGGCGAGAGCCCGGCCGCCTTCTGCGTGTGGTCGGCGATGTCGCGGATCTGCGACAGCGCCGCGACGGAACCGCTCCACCGGCTCGATACGCTCGAGCCATGAGCCGCCGCACCACCCTCGCCCTCCTCGTCTCCCTCGGGTCGGCAGGACTGCTCCTCGCCGGATGCACCGCCGACGTCGTGGAGCAGACGGCGTCGCCGTCGCCCTCGGCGGACGCAGCGACGACGCGCGTCGAGGAGACCGCATCGCCCGCGGCGGCGACCCCCTCCGCCTCCCCCACGGCGCCGGCCGCCAGGAGCGGTCTCCCGACGGTCGCGGGCTACGCCGTGGGCGACTTCCCCGCCGTGCCGCTCTTCACGCTGCCCGACCTGTCGCTCCTCGACGCGTCGACGTCGTCGTTCGCGATCGAGACGCGCGACGCCCTCGCGGACGTTCCGGGCGCCGTGGTCTCCGCCGCACGCTGCGACGCCGCGGGCGAGGTCGTCTCCGGGGACGGCACGGCGTACCTCTACGGCGACGGCTCCGGATCCTACACGGGGCCGGACGGCGGCATCCGCAACTACGGTGACGGATCGGGGAGCTTCACCCTGAACGGCGTCGTGGTGGAGAACTACGGAGACGGATCCGGATCTTACGACGACGGCACGGTGTCGATCCAGAACTACGGCGACGGCTCCGGATCCTACGAGGACGCCGACATCGCCATCCAGATCTACGGCGACGGATCGGGATCGTATGAGGACGGCGCCGTCTCCATCCAGAACTATGGCGACGGCTCCGGATCCTACGAGGACGGCGCCGTCGAGATCCAGAACTACGGCGACGGGTCGGGTTCGTACCGCGACGCCGACATCGAGATCCGGAACCACGGCGACGGCACGGGCACAGTCGACGGCGAGTGGATCGACGTCGAGCCGCTCGCCCCGGTCCCCGTCCTCGGCGTCTTCCCCCCGCTCACGGCGCTCGCCCCCGTCGAGTCGTGCGGGACGACCATCTCGTTCGAGGACGGCGTGCTCTTCGACTTCGCCGAGAGCGCCATCCGCCCCGACGCGGCCGAGGTGCTCACGACGGTCGCCCAGGTGCTGTCCGACGCGGACGTGTCCTCCGCGACGGTGTCGGGGCACACGGACGCGATCGGCTCCGACGAGGAGAACCTCGCGCTGTCGCAAGCCCGCGCCGATGCCGTCGTCGCCGCGCTCAGGGCCGACGGCGTGACCGCCGACCTCCGGGCGGAGGGGTACGGCGAGTCGCGGCCCGTCGCCGCCAACGAGATCGACGGCGTCGACAATCCCGCCGGCCGCCAGCTCAACCGCCGCGTCGAGATCTTCCTCCCCGCCGTCTGACCATCGGAAAGGCCGCTCCCATGCGCTGCCGGCCGCCGCGCGGTGCCGGAATCGTCGCGAGCGCCGGGATCGCCGCCGTCGCGGCCCTCGCGCAGCGCGACCCTGCGGCCGGAGCGCGCGCGGGTGGACGCGGCGATTGTCGTGCTGCGATCCGCGGAGGGATCCGGCACCGTCGCCATCCTGCGGCTGCCGCTCCTGCCATCCCCGACCGCCCGCGTCAAGCCGATGACAGCCGGTGGCCCCACGGCCTAGCGTCGATGCCATGACTGCGAACGACACCCCTCAGAAGAACCGCCGTCGTGCCGCCCGTGGCGGGAGCGGAGCGAAGGTGACGTCCGATCAGAACGCGGAGCACGGCTTCACCGCCTCGAAGTCTCTCGCCGAGAACATGCAGCGCGTGCTCGTCGACCTCATCGAGCTGTCGCTGCAGGGCAAGCAGGCGCACTGGAACGTCGTCGGGACGAACTTCCGCGACACCCATCTGCAGCTCGACGAGATCATCGAGGCCGCGCGCGAGTTCTCCGACACGGTCGCCGAGCGCATGCGCTCGCTGCACGCCCTCCCCGACGGGCGCAGCGACGTCGTGGCCGCGACGACCACCCTGCCGGAGTTCCCGCAGGGCGAGATCGCGACGTCGGAGGTCATCGACCTCATCACCGAGCGCCTCGACGTCGTCGCGTCGACGTGCCGCGAGGTGCACGACGACGTCGACGACGAGGACCCGACGACGGCCGACATCCTCCACGCCGTCCTCGAGCGTCTCGAGCAGCTCTCGTGGATGGTGAGCGCCGAGAACCGCGTGCCGCGCGGCCGCTGAGGATGGTCCATCCTGGTGGCATGGACGATGTGACCGCCGAGGAGGTCTTCGCGGCCTCGCTGGAGCCGCGCAGCGGCAGCGCACTCGAGAAGGCCGGCCGGTTCATCGTGAACCTCGCCTCCGGCTACTTCGCGAACGACACCTCCGCCGTCGCCGACATCGACCTCGTCGTGCGGCGGCGCGAGACCGGCGAGGAGGTGCTGCGCACGCCGACCGAGGCCCACGCCGCGGGGTTCCTCCTCGAGGAGGTCGAGCGCGACCTCGCCATGCTCGACGAGGATGCGTTCCTCGCGGCGTGGTCGGCGCCTCGCGACGGGGACTGACGTGCCCGGTCTGCGCCGTGACGTGCTGCGTGCGAGCGGCGCCGACCGGGTGGCGTTCGTCGAGCTGTTCTTCGACCTCGTCTTCGTGTTCGCGCTGACCCAGCTCTCGAGCTACCTCTTCGCGCATCGCACGCCGCTCGGCGCGCTCGAGGGCGCCATCCTGCTGTGCGCCGTGTGGTGGACGTGGGTCTCGACGACCTGGGTGACGAACACCCTCGAGCCGGCGAAGCTGCCGGTGCGCGGCGCCGTCGTCGCCCTCGCGTTCCTCGCGCTCCTCATGGCGGTCGCCGTGAAGGAGTCGTTCGGCGACCGCGCGTGGACGTTCGCGCTCGCCTATGTCGCCCTGCAGCTCGGGCGCTCGGCGTTCATGGTCTGGGCGACGGCACGGCACGACGCGCGCATCTCCGACGACTTCCGGCGCATCCTCGTCTGGACGGCGGGCGGGTCGGCGCTCTGGATCGCCGGCGCGCTGCTCCCCCTCCCCGCCCAGCTGCCCCTGTGGATCGCCGCCCTCTGCGTGGAGTTCATCGGCACCCTGACGGGGTATCCGACGCCGGGGCGGGGGCGCGTCACGCTCGAACGCTGGGATCTGTCCGGGGCGCACATCGCCGAGCGCACATCGCTCTTCGTGCTCATCGCGCTCGGCGAGGGCCTCCTCGTCTCGGGCTTCTCGTTCGTCGCCGAGGAGTCGTCGCCCGACGGCGTCGTCGCGATGGCCTGCGCCTTCGTGTCGGCGGCGGCCGCGTGGTGGATCTACTTCGACCACGGCGAGCGCGTCGGCGCGGAGGCGATCGAGCGGTCGGATGCGCCCGGGCGGCTCACGCGCACCGCGTACACGTGGGTGCACCTGCTCATCGTCGGCGGGATCGTCATGATGTCGGTCGGCGACAAGCAGGCGCTCTCGCATCCCGACGAGACGGGTGTCGCGAGCGCGCTCGCCCTCACAACGGGCCCCTTCCTCTTCCTCCTCGGCACGGTGCTGTTCCGCCGCATGCTCGAGCGCAGCGTGCCCCGGGCGCAGCTCGCGGGTGTCATCGCCGTTCCCGTGGTGGCGCTCGCCGGCGTCTTCGTCGGCGCGCTGACGACGGCGATCGCGGTGACGGCCGTCCTCGTGCTCGTGGCGGCGGGCGAGACGGCCTGGCGCATCCGCCTCGGCCGACGAGCCGGCGGATGACACCTCACGCGAAGCGACGCCGGTAGACCGCGAGCGACACGGCGTACGCGACGACGAGGATGCCGACGCACCACGCGAGCGCGACCCACAGGTCTGCGCCGACCGGCTGCCCGGCCAGCAGCGCCCTGAGGGAGTTCACGATCGACGTGACGGGCTGGTTCTCGGCGAACCACCGCACGGGGGCCGACATCGACTCGGTCGGCACGAACGCCGAGCTGATGAACGGCAGGAAGATGAGCGGGTACGAGAACGCGCTCGCGCCGTCCACGGTCTTGGCGGTGAGCCCCGCGATGACCGCCACCCAGGTGAGCGCGAGGGTGAACACGGCGAGGATGCCCGTGACGGCGAGCCATCCGCCGGTTCCCGCGCTCGATCGGAACCCCAGCACGAGCGCGACCGCGACGACGACGGCGACCGACACGAGGTTCGCGACGACCGACGTCAGCACGTGCGCCCAGAGGATGGCCGAGCGCGCGATCGGCATGGAGCGGAACCGCTCGAGGATGCCTCCCTGCAGATCGAGGAAGAGCCGGTACGCCGTGTAGGCGATGCCCGACGCGACCGTGATGAGGAGGATGCCCGGCAGCAGGTAGTCGATGTACGACCCGCCGCCGGTGTCGATCGCGCCGCCGAGGACGAAGACGAACAGCAGCATGAGCGCGATCGGAGTGACCGCGGTCGTGATGATCGTGTCGACACTGCGCGTGATGTGGCGCAGCGATCGACCGGTGAGGACGGCGGTGTCGCCGATGACGTGGGCGCTCATGATCCTTCTCCTTCGTTCTCGCCGACCAGGGCGAGGAACACGTCCTCGAGGCTCGGCTGCTTCTCGATGTACTCGACCTTCGCGCTCGGCAGCAGCCGCTTCAGCTCGGCGAGCGTGCCGTCCACGAGGATGCGACCGCGATGCAGGATGGCGATGCGGTCGGCGAGGCGCTCGGCCTCGTCGAGGTACTGCGTCGTCAGCAGCACGGTCGTGCCGCGGCCGACGAGCTCCTCGATCGTCTGCCACACCTCGATGCGCGCCTCGGGGTCGAGGCCCGTCGTCGGCTCGTCGAGGAAGATGACGGAGGGGTCGCCGATGAGGCTCATCGCGATGTCGAGGCGACGCCGCATGCCGCCCGAGTAGGTGCCCGCCCTGCGCCCGCCCGCCTCGACGAGCGAGAACCGCGCGAGCAGGTCGTCGGCCACGGCGCCGGGGTCGGTCAGATGGCGCAGCCGCGCCACGAGCACGAGGTTCTCGCGCCCCGTGAGGACCTCGTCGACGGCGGCGAACTGACCCGTGAGGCTGATCGTCTCGCGCACACGCGCCGCCTGGCTCGCGATATCGGCGCCGCCCACCGACGCCGAGCCGGCGTCGGCGGACAGCAGGGTCGAGAGGATCCGCACGAGCGTCGTCTTGCCCGCGCCGTTGGAGCCGAGGAGGGCGAAGACGGTGCCCCGCTCGACTTCGAAATCGACGCCGCGGAGCACGGCGAGGTCTCCGTAGGCCTTCTCGATGCCGCGCGCCTCGATGACCGCGGTCATGAGCGCTCGCCTCCCGTCGCGTCGTCGACCGCCCTGCGCAGGCGGGTCCGCTCCTTGTCGATCCACTCGCGTGTCGTGTAGGCGCGGACGAACGCCTCCGCGAACTCGACGGGGTCCTCCCCGACGATGTCGCGGATCGCCAGGCCGTCGGCCGCCGCCCCGTCGAAGAGATCGGCGAGGTCGTCGAGCATCCTCACCATCGTCTCGCCGTCAGTCACGCCGCCCTGGTACATGAGGTACCGGTCGACGGCCTTCGCGACCGCCGCGTAGGGCTCGGGGAGCGCCTCGACGCGCGCCCGGTACTGCCGGTACTGCTTCTTCTGCTCGAGCGAGCCCGTGAGGGCCTCGATCCACTTCGCCGCCATGATCACTTCTCTCCTTCGTGGAGCTGTCCGATGCGCTCTGCGAGGAAGCTCCACGTCCTCCAGAACTCTGCGAGCTGCTCCCGCCCCTGCGGGTTCAGCGTGTAGACCTTGCGCGGAGGGCCCTTCTCCGAGGGCACCCGCTCGACGTCGACGAGGCCCTTCTGCTCGATGCGGACGAGCAGCGCGTAGACGGTGCCCTCGACGATGTCGGTGAACCCCTGGTCGCGCAGCTGCGCCGTGATCTCGTACCCGTACGCGGGGCGCCCGGCGAGGATCGCGAGCACGATGCCCTCGAGAGTGCCCTTGAGCATCTCGGTCATCTGATTCCCCATGAGCCGCCTCCCTTCTACTCTGTGTTACTGACTACCACTAGACGGTAACACTGAGTAGCGGTACTTGGCAAGACTGAGTAGCAGACTCGTGCGCGACATAACGGACGCCGTCCGATACGGTCGGGGCACCGGGATGTTTGCGCAACCATCGATGACGAGGCGCGGCATCCGGAGAGACGGCGCGACGACGCGCCGGAAGGGAGCATCCATCCGATGAAGAGGGCATTCGGGATCGCCGTGGCGATCGGCATCCTGCTGTCGGGCGGCCTCGCCGCCTCCGCCGGCGCCGCACCGTCACGGGGGCCGTCGGGCACCTCCGAGTTCCGCGGCGTGAACTGGGCCGATCCGCGCGACAACTACGCCGATGACGCCGTCGTGCCATCCGGTCTGAGCGTCGACGACGGCTACCGCGCGACCTACGACAAGGCGTCCGACATCGTCGCGGAATTCCGCTCGGAGCTGCGCGCGAACACCGTGCGCCTGCCGATCAACCCCTGGAGCGTCGGCACCGACTGGTGGGAGTCGTACCGCGGCGCGATCGACGCCGCGACCCGCCGCGGGTTCGACGTCATCCTCAGCTACTGGGAGGCCGACGACGCGAAGGACGGTCGCGTCGACGACCCGGCGGCCTTCGACACCATGTGGGACGAGGTCGTCGACGCGTACGGCCGCAACCCGCACGTGTCCTTCGAGATCATGAACGAGCCGTTCGGCTACGCGCTCGACGAGTGGGTGGACCTCTCGGCGGGCTGGCTCGACCGCCACGCCGACGTGCCCCGCTCCCGTGTCATCGTCTCGGGCACGGGCTACAACGACGACGTCACGGGAGTGGGCGCCGCCGAAGAGCTCGACGGCACCCTGCTGTCGCTGCACTTCTACGGCTTCTGGGCCGATCACACGACGGAGGACGAGTGGAAGGCGAACCTGCTGCCGCGCATCGGCGAGTACGGATGGCGCACGCTCGTGAGCGAGGCCGGCTCGCCCATGACGACGGGCCTCAACTACGGCAACCACGCGGGCGACGTCTCGACGTCGTACCTCGGTGCTCTCACCGAGGTCGCACGCGAGCAGGGCATGGGCGTCGTCTACTGGCCCGGCCTGCGCTCGGGCGACTCGTACACGCTCACGGAGATCGCCTCCGACGGCGACCTCGAGGTGACGAACGCCTCGGGGCTCGCCCAGATCCAGTGGGGCTGGGGCCTGCTCCGCACGGAGCAGCTGAACGACCTGCCGCCCGCGCCTCCCGGGGACCCGATCCGGAGCGAGCAGCACGGCGTGTGCATCGACATCCCCGGGGCGTCGACGACACCCGGCACCACGCTCGGGCTCTGGAACTGCAACGGTGGCGCCAACCAGTCCTTCCATCCGGAGGACGACGGCGCGCTGTCGGTGTACGGCGACATGTGCGTCGACGTCGCGGGCACGCTGGCCACCGGGTCCGCCCTCGCCATCGAGGACTGCAGCGGCGGCGCGACGCAGGGCTGGGACCTGCGCGCCGACGGCACGATCGCGAGCATCGCCGATCCCTCGCTGTGCCTCGCGACTCCGCAGACGGAGTGGGGGGTCGCCCTGGCTGCGTGCGACGCCGCGAGCGCGACGCAGCGCTGGACGATGGGCTGACCCGTCCCGGGGCCCGGGCGCAGCGCTCCCGGGCCCCTTCCCGTGCCATCACGGGGGGTCGCACGCCCCCGCCCACTCCTCGCGGGCGTGGCCCGGCTCCCCGAAGTGCGGTGGGCGGCGCTCGCGCTCCTCCTGTTCCTCTCGGGATGGACCGCGCAGGCCCTCGGCGCCCCGGCGACGGGCGCCGCCGTGCGCTCGGCGCTGCTGCCGGACGACAAGGCGCGCATCGTGCATCACCTCGCGGCGCGCGGGTCATGCTCGTGGGCGACGCCGTCGACGATTCCCCCGCTCTCGCCGTCGCGGGTCACGAGGGCTCGACCGTGATCGTCGCGCTCAGCATAGATCTCTCCCGCGCGCGGCCCGTTGCCGGCGAGCAGGAGCGGATGCGCGCGAGGCACAGCGGTGCTCGATGTGCACCCTGGTGCAGCGCACACACGCACCGGCGTGCAAGGCGGGCACCGCAGTGCATTGCGCGCATCGCGGAGAAGGCGGTCGCGCCCCCGCGCGACGATCTCGTCGTGCGGGGGCAGCACATCACCTGGCGCTCGGGCGGTACTCCGCCAGCTCGGCGTCGATCGCGGCGCGCACGCGCGGCGGCATGACGAAGATGCTCACCTCGAGGGGCTCGCCGCGCCGCCAGCGCGTGTGGTGCGTGCGCAGCGCCTGGCCGACACGCGGAACGTGGGCGTCGAGCGCGCGGAGCACCGCGGCGTACGCCCCCGGGTCCTCCATGATGTCGGCGAGGCCCGTCTTGAGGCTGAGCCGCTCCACGCGCGGATGGCCGACCACGAGGTCGACGGCCCACTCATGCACGCCGGAGCCGACCGCGAAGGGAGCCGTCCCGTCCGGCAGCCGGACGACTGCCGTCGTGTTCGCCGGGACGTCGGCCGAGATCCGGACGGAGCCTCCCTCCCGACGCCAGCGCACCGACGCGTCGCCATAGGGGGTGCGATGCGTCGCCGACACGTGGTCGAACGACGGCAGCGGCACGGGCGCGATCTCGATCGCGCGGTAGCCCGGCTCGGCGGGGCGGATGCCCGCGACGACGCGATAGAGCCAGTCGACGACGGAGCCGAACGCGTAGTGGTTGAACGAGACCGCACGCGGGTTGATCGAGCCGTCGGGGCGCAGCGCATCCCACGCCTCCCAGACCGTGGTCGCCCCCATCGTGAGGGGGTACAGCCACGAGGGGCACTCGGTCTGCGTGATCATCCGGTCGGCGGCGAGCAGGTGACCCGTCGCGGTGAGCGCCTCCGTGAGGAACGGCGTGCCGGCGAACCCCGTTCCGATGTGGAACCCCGACTCGCGCACGAGCGCGGCGAGGTGGTCGCCCATCCGCTGCCGCGTCTCCTCGTCCTCCGCGAGGCCGAAGACGATCGCGAGCGCGTACGCGGTCTGCGCCTCCGAGGCGACGCGCCCGCCCGGCGTCACGTACTCGGCGCCGAACGCCGCCTTGATCTCGGCGGCGAGCGCCGTGTAGCGGTCGGCATCTGCTCGCCTGCCGATCGCCGCCGCCATCTCGGCGAGCAGGCGGGCCGACTGGAAGAAGTACGCCGTGGCGACGAGCTCGGCGTCGGCCTTGGCCTCGGTGGGGAACTCGGGCGGCGAGAACGGGTCGAGCCAGTCGCCGAACTGGAACCCGCCCTTCCACAGCCGCGACGGGCCGACGATCGCCGCGACGCGGTCGACCCATGCCGTCATGCTCGCGTACTGCCGCTCCAGGATGCCGCGGTCGCCGTAGCGCTCGTGGAGCACCGCCGGCACGACCGTGGCCGCATCGCCCCACGCGGCCGCGGGGCTCGTGAACGCGGTCGCCACCGCCGGCAGCGGGCTCGGCACGACGAACGGGATGACCACGCCGTCGTCGGTCTGCTCCGCCGCGAGATCGCCGAGCCAGTTCGCGAGGAAGCCGTCGACGTCGAACAGCGTCGCGGCCGTCGGCGAGAACCACATGATGTCGCCGGTCCATCCGAGGCGCTCGTCGCGCTGCGGGCAGTCGGTGGGGAGCGAGACGAAGTTGTCGCGCATCCCCCAGACGACGCTCTCATGGAACCTGTTCACGAGCTCGTGCGACGAGTCGAACCAGCCCGTGCGCGCGAGATCGCTCGAGACGGCGACGGCCGTGAACGCGGCGTCGTCGGGCGTTCCCGTCCAGCCGCTGATGCCGGCGTACCGGAACCCGCGGAAGGTGTGCGTGGGCTCCCACGTGAAGGGCCCGCCGGGCGCGATGAACGAGTCGGTCGTGTCGGCGTGCCCCATCGACGCGCGCTCGAGCTCACCGTCGGGGGCGAGCACCTCCGCGTGCCGGATGACGACCTTCGTGCCTGCGGGCAGGTCGGCGCTCACGCGCAGACGCCCCGAGATGTTCTGGCCGAAGTCGAGCACGGTCTCCCCCGACGGCGCCGTCGTCCGGGCGAGGACCGGCAGCGCGTCGATCCGCCGCACGGGCGGCGCCGACCGCGGGATCGGCGTGACGGCGCCGTCGACGACGGCCGCCGGCTCCCAGCCCGCGTCGTCGAACGAGGCCGTGTCCCATCCCGGTTCGGCGAGGCGCAGGTCGTCGTGCTGGCCCGCGTAGATGCCCGCGTCGATCGTCGGGCCGTGCGGCTGCGCGCGCCAGGTGCCGTCCGTCGAGACGGTCTGCGTCGTGCCGTCGGCGTAGTCGAGCACGAGCAGGAGGGCGGCGGACGGCTGCGCGCCGTAGAACGGCACCGCCGCCTCGCCGAATCCGTAGCGCTCGCAGAACCATCCGCCCGACAGCCGGATGCCGACCGCGTTCGGCCCCGGCGCGAGGAGCGCTGTGACGTCGACGGTCTCGTGGATGAGGCGCCACTGGTAGGCCGTCCAGCCGGGCTTGAGCGTCTCGTCGTCGACCTCGGAGCCGTTGAGGCTGACCTCGTACACGCCCTGCGCCGTCGAGTAGAGCGTCGCCTTGGTGAGACCTTCGCGCACGGCGAAGGTCGTGCGGAAGAGCCCGGGGTGGGCGACGCGATCCGGCGCCCGCAACCCGATCATCCGCGCGGTCCACTCCCCGTCGCCGAGGAACCCGGCTTCGATCGCGCGCGCATCGCTCCAGTCGGAGACGCCGCCGTCCTCGCCGGCGACGCGCACGCGCACATGCCGCGTCTCGCGCGGCGCGAGCGGAGCGAAGGGCCAGTCGACGTGCACGGAGTCGCGCCCGTCCACACGCACGACCTCGCCCGCGCATTCGAGCTCGGCCCAGGCCTGCAGCCATCCGCCCGCCGACGACTGCGTCGCCCAGGTGAGCCGAGGAGTCGGGGTCGGCGAGTACCGGGAGTCTCCGCGGTATTCGACCTTGGTGATTTCGACGGCGATCGTGGGGCCGGTGGTCATTTCTCCCCCTCGGGTGCGGTGGTGCGAGCCGGATGCAGCTCGGCGCGGATGTAGGCATCCAAGTCGTCATCGTCATCGTCATCGTCATCGTCATCGTCGCGGAGCATCCTCACGTCGCGCAGACGGCGGACCCACACCAATCCGATGAGCAGCGCGATCGCGTTGAGGCCCGCGAGGCCCCAGTAGAGGCCCTGGATGTTCGCCGCCGCGAGCGCCGGGGTGAAGAGGGCGGCGACGGCCGCGAGGGCACGGCAGAAGAAGATGCCGATGCCCTGGGCGGTGGCGCGCGACGCGGTCGGGAACTTCTCCTGCGTCCACACCTTGAACAGCCCCTCGCCGGCGAAGCCCGTCCCTCCCGTCGCGACGAACAGCCCGATGAGGTACGGGACGAGGAGGAGGTTCGTCGTGGCGATGAGCACCATGCCGCTCACGGCGAGGAGACCCCCGACGACGAAGAGGGGGATCCGCGCTCGCGTGTCGGCGAAGCGCATGAAGAGGATTCCCGTGACGAGGCCGACGGGAATGAAGCCCAGCAGCGCCGTCGTCGCGACCTGCGGCGAGGCCCCCGCCACCTCCGTGACGATGTAGAACGTGAACTGCCCGGCGGTGTTGGTGGCGATGTTGCCGATCGCGTAGAAGAGGGCGAGGGCGGCGACGGCCGGCCAGAAGCCGGCGAGGGCCCGCAGGCCGGTCGCGGTGACGGCTCCCTCCGCTGCTTCCCCCGCGACGCGCACCGCGCCCGTGGCGACCTTCCACTCCTTCGACTCGGGGAGGCGCACGCGCAGCGCCCACACGGCGATCGCGATGACGAGCAGGTGGCCGAACAGGATGCGGCCGCCCAGCACCGGATCGATGCCCGTGAAGGCGATGATGTTGGAGATCGCGATGACGAGTACGGTGCCCAGTCCCCACAGGATCTGCGAGAACGCGATCATGCGGCCCCGGAATCGCTCCGGCGTCTCCTCCGCGACCAGCGCGAGCGAGACGGGGAGGTCGGCCCCCATGGCGAGACCGGTGAGGATGGCCGCGACGTAGAGGAAGGGTGCGCTCGGGGCGAAGGTGAGAAGGGCCAGCCCCAGCGCGAGGATGGCGAGGTCGACCGAGAAGACCCGCTTGCGCCCGAATCGGTCGCCGAGGGAGCCTCCGACGAGAGCCCCGACGGCGAGCCCGCCCGTGATGAGCGCGGACAGGGCACCGAGATCCCAGGGCGTGAGGCCGAAGCGGTCCATGTAGAGGGTGAAGGCCGTGCCCGAGGCGACGAGCACGCCGGCATCGATCCAGGAGGCCATGCCGCCCAGCCACGCCGTCTTCCAGACGGATCGGGGGATCCGCATCCTCATCGGGCTGTCGGTCATCGTGCGCTCTCCTTCGAACGACGGGATCCTCGTCGGGAACCCAAAACACGAACTAGCGTTCTAGTTCACTCCGGATGCTACAAAATCGATTCAAGCGACGCAAGCGGTCAGCCGCGCCGCAGGAACGCGATGATCGTGAGCGAGAGCCGACCCCCGATGCCGTCTCGATTCTCGACCTCGACCGGCTGGTCGGCCCTGAGCGTGTTGAGGCTGAGACTGTGGGCGAGCACGCCGTTGACGAGCTGGAAGCACCACGCGAGGTCGTCGTCCACGACGGCGATCCCCGCACGGTCGCACGCCTCCCGGAGCACGCGCACGAAAACCCCTCGCGCAGCCTGCTCCGACGCCCTCCCCTGCCGGCGGATCTCGGCGTCGCCCGTCGACACCCATGCGAGGTACCGGAGGAGGTCGGCACGCTCGGCGAGCGCGCGCACGTAGCCGCGCACCATCGCATTCGCGGCCGCCTCGAGAGACGGATGCGCTCCCGCCTCCGCCCCGATGGCGTCGAGCTCCGCGTTGAGGCGCTCGAGCTCCTCGCGCTGCACGAGGCGCACGAGCTCGGCCTTGCCCTGCACGCGCGCGTAGATCGACCCAATGGAGACCCCCGCGGCCCGGCTGACGTCGGCGAGACGGAAGTCGACCGTGTCGGGATCGCGCATGAGGTCGAGCGCGGCCCGCTTCACGCGCGAGAACGCAAGGGCGCTGCGCTTCTGCTTCGGCGCCGTCACGCCGTCGAGCTGCGCCTCCGTGCCCCTGATCTCGCCGCCGCCCACACACGACACCTTACGCGGGACGGGGAGAGCGCCCCTCCCGTCGCGGACGCACCCCGCAGACGGGATCTCCCACACGATCTCATTCGAATATACTTGCTAATGTCGGGTGCGTGTGTGATGATGGTTACATGGACAAAGGTTCGTCTGTCGGTGGGTTGTCGGGGTGGTTCCCGACGGCCGATGAGACGGTGCGGATGGGCGTCCTGGTGGAGGCGATGGATGTCGCGTCTCGGGCGATGGCGGCCGTGGAGGCGGGGCAGGTGCTGCTCGTCGCGCAGCTCGTGCAGATCGCGAACGCCCA
>NZ_JBSHGQ010000018.1:0-64022 GCF_053617895.1 Microbacterium sp. NPDC055683
GCCCCTCGTCATGCGGGGCGCTCCCCAGCGCGCGGACCGAGTGGTCTTCCCGCGCGTCCGGCGCCGCCTGGACAGAGGCGGCGCCGAACGGGTCTCATCAGCGGATGGCGGCCTCCTCCTCGTCGCGCTTGCGGCGCGCGATCACGAGGAACGCGCCTCCCGCCAGCAGCGCCAGCACGGCACCGCCGATCGCGAACCCGGCGATCGTGCCACCGGTGGCGTTCAGCCCCGGCTGCGGGGGAACGGCCGGCTGGGCCGGGGTCGACGGCGTCGGCTGACCCGGGTCCGAAGGCACCGGCTGCGCCGGCTCCGTCGGCGTCGGGGTCGGCTGCGCCGGCTCCGTCGGGCTCGGGGTCGGCTGCGCCGGCTCCGTCGGGCTCGGGGTCGGCTGCGCCGGCTCCGTCGGCGTCGGGGTGGGAGTCGGCTCGGGGTCGACCGGCGGGTTCACCGGATTCTCCGTGCACAGCGGGTTCTCCGCGTCGCACTCGGCCGGCGGCTCCACGCCCTCCGGAGCGAGGAAGTTCACCAGGTGGTGGTCTCCCTGCTCCTCGAAGTCGCCGACGATCACCGAGTACGTGACCGTGCCCGTCTCGCCCGGCTGCACCGTGCCCGTGATGGCGAGCACGCCATCCGTCGGACCCGACGCCTCCAGCCCCTCGCTCGCGACGACATCACCCGTCAGGGCTGCGTCATCGAGAACTCCCGTGAGGGTGTCGACGTAGTCGACCGTGGCCGGAGCCGCCCCCACGTTCTCGAACGAGAGAGTGTAGGTCAGCTCGTCGCCGGCCTCCACCGTCGTCCCCGACGCCGGATCGACCGTCTTCGACGGAACGAGGTGCGGCACGGGGTTGTAGGTGCAGTCCGCGTCGCCCGGCTCGCAGTCCCCCGGGTTCTCCGGAGTTTCGGCACCCGGCTCGAGGAGGAAGTTCGCCAGCGCGGCGTCACCGAGCTCGCCCTCCGCCTTCACCGTCACCGTGTACGTCACCGTCACCAGCTGTCCAGGCTCCAGCGAACCCATCACCGAGAACCGACCGTCCTCGATCTCCGACACCGACAGCGCCGGATCGGACGACGTCGGCTGCACCGTGACATCCGCATCATCGAGCACGTGCGTCAGATCATCGACCCGATCCACGACACCCGCCGCCTCGCCCACGTTCTCGAACGTCAGCGTGTACGTCAGCTCCTGACCCGGCACCGCCACCGAACCCGACTCCGGATCCACCGACTTGTGGTCGATGACGTCGGGAACGGGGTTGTAGGTGCAGTCCTCGTCGCCAGGCTCGCAGTCGCCCGGGTTCTCCGGGGTGTCCGTACCGGGATCGAGGAGGAAGTTGGCCAGCGCCCGGTCGCCCAGGCTGCCCGCCTCCTTCACGACGACCGTGTAGGTCACCTGCACGGCCTGGCCGGGGGCGAGCTCACCCGTGATCGAGAATCGCCCGCCCTCGATCGTCGACACCGCGAGAGCGGCGTCCGACGAGGTCGGCTGCACCGTGACATCCGCGTCGTCGAGCACGTGTGTCAGGTCATCGACCCGATCGACGGCCACGGGCGCGGCGCCGGTGTTCTCGAAGCGGAGCGTGTAAGTGAGGGCTTCACCGGGCTCCACCTGCGTTCCCGACTCCGGGTTGACTGTCTTCGAGTCCTCGAGGCGCGGCACCGGATTGGAGGTGCAGTCCTCATCGCCCGGCTCGCAGTCACCCGGGTTCTCCGGGGTGTCCGTACCGGGATCGAGGAGGAAGTTCGCCAGCGCGGCGTCACCGAGCTCGCCTTCCGCGTTCACGGTCACCGTGTACGTGACCGTGACCGTCTGCCCGGGTGCCAGCGTGCCCGTGATCGAGAACCTGCCTTCCTCGACATCCGAGACCGTCAGCGCCGGGTCGGACGACTCGGGCTGCGTGGTGATCTCGGCGTCATCGAGCACGTGGGTGAGGTCATCGACCCGGTCCACGTCGGCCGGCGCCTGGCCGGTGTTCGAGAACGTCAGGGTGTAGACGAGCTCCTGTCCCGGCTCGACGGCCGTACCCGACTCCGGTGCCACCGACTTCGCGTCGACGAGGTTCGGTACGGGGTTCGAGGTGCAGTCCTCATCGCCCGGCTCGCAGTCGCCCGGAGGCGGCGTGTCGGTACCGGGGTCGAGGAGGAAGTTCGCGAGCAGCTTGTCACCCAGATCAGCAGCGTCCTTCACGACGACCGTGTAGGTCACTGTGACCGTCTGTCCGGGAGCGAGCTCGCCGGCGATCGAGAATCGACCGTCCTCGATCTCCGACACCGACAGCGCCGGATCGGACGAAGTCGGCTGCACCGTGACGTCGGCGTCGTCGAGCACGTGGGTCAGGTCATCGACCCGATCCACTGCCACGGGTGCGGCACCCGTGCTCTCGAACGTCAACGTGTAGGTGAGGGCACGGCCCGGCTCGACCGTCGTCCCCGAGTCGGGGTTGACCGTCTTCGAGTCCTCGAGGCGGGGTACCGGGTTGTAGGTGCAGTCCGCGTCGCCAGGCTCGCAGTCCCCCGGGTTCTCCGGAGTTTCGGCACCCGGGTCGAGGAGGAAGTTCGCCAGCGCGGCGTCACCGAGCTCGCCCTCCGCCTTCACCGTCACCGTGTACGTCACCGTCACCAGCTGTCCAGGCTCCAGCGAACCCGTCACCGAGAAACGACCACCCTCGATGTCCGACACCGACAGCGCCGGATCGGACGACGTCGGCTGAACCGTGACATCCGCATCGTCGAGCACGTGCGTCAGGTCATCGACCCGATCCACGACACCCGCCGCCTCGCCCACGTTCTCGAACGTCAGCGTGTACGTCAGCTCCTGACCCGGCACCGCCACCGAACCCGACTCCGGATCCACCGACTTCGCGTCCTGGATGTTCGGAAGAGGTGTGACGGTGCACTGGTCGCTCTCGACGCACTCGGCCGGGGGCTCCTCGCCGGGAGCCACGAGGAAGTTGTCTGCAGAGTTGTTCCCTCGTGCATCCTCGTCGTTGACGGCCACCGTGTAGACCACGGTCGCCGTCTCGCCGGCTGCGAGCTCGCCGCCGATCTGGAAGCGCCCGTCCGCGATCTCCGTCACCGTGACCGATCCCGTGTCCGACACCGGCTGCTCCAGGACCGTGGCGTCATCGAGCACGTCCGTCAGGACGTCCTCACGCGAGACCGGGACCGTCGCCGTTCCCGTGCTCTCGATCGTCACCGTGTACGTCAGCACCGTTCCCGCGCCCACCGGCGTCTCCGACGCCTCGACGCTCTTGCTGTACTCCACGGCCGCGATCGGCGTCGTCGTGCAATCCGGGCGCTCGCTGTCGTCCGTGCACTCCGGTGTCGCCGGGGGCTCCTCCTCGGGAGCGAGCAGGAAGTTCGCCGCGATGTCGTCGCCGCGCTCACCATCGGGCTTCACGGTGAGTGTGTAGGTCACCGTCAGGGTCTCCCCCGCGGGCACCTCTCCGGTGATCGCGATCTCGTCACCCGAGCGCACCGCGGTCAGACCCGCGTCCGCCACCGGCTCCGAGGTCACGTCGGCATCATCGAGCACGTGCACGAGATGGTCGATCTCGCTGACCGTGGCCGCCGCCGTCCCGGTGTTCTCGAAGTGCAGCGTGTAGGTCAGCACCGAACCGGCCACCACGGGGTCGTCCGATGCTGCCACGCTCTTCCACGAGTCCAGACGCGCACCCGGGATGCTCACCGTGTCGCACGGTTCTGCACCCGCCGCGACCTCCGACGCCGGGACGCACGCGAGGTTGTTGAGCTCCGTGTTCCCCGCCGCCGTGTAGGTCACGGTGTACGTGATCGTTGCGGAGTCGTTCGCGTCGAGTGCGCCCGCCCACGACAGCTCGTCGCCATCGACCGTCGCCACGCCCGTCGAGGCGGTGACATTCGCCTCGTCGAGGGTCGCATCGTCGAGAACGTCCGACAGATCGTCTGTGAACGACGCCGGCTCGGCATCCGTGTATGCGCCCGGTCCCGGGTTCGTCACCGTGATCGAGTACGTCACCTGCTCACCCACCGCCGGCAGATCGGTTCGGTCGGCGGACTTCTCGATCACGAGCTTGGGCAGCAGGTACTCGTTCTCCGCGCACGGCTCGCCCGTGGCCGGATCCGTCCCCTCCTCGGACGCAGGATCGCACGCCGGCGTCACCGGGTTCTCCGGGTCCGCTGGGGACCATGCCACGTTGCGCACCTCGCCGTCGCCACCCGCCTTGAGCGTCACCGAGTACTGGATGACGACGACGTCGCCCACCGGCAGCTCGCCCGCCCACGACAGCAGCGGAGAAGCGAACGACGGAGCCGCCCCCTCGGACGCAGTCGCACCGCCGTTGTAGTCCGCATCGTCGAGCACACCCGACAGGTCGTCGAACACCACCGCGGGGTTCTCCGACGTGAAGTCGCCCGTGCCGACGTTCGTCGCCGTGACGGTGTAGTTCACCACATCACCCGGACGGGAGTCCGACGTCGCGTCCGACACCTTGGTGATCTCGAGTTCGGGCGTCGAGTAGAACTCCACCTGCGCCTCACCCGGCGGGTTCAGGCCCACGAGACTCGTGATGTTGTCGGCATTGTTCGTGTAGACCACCGGCGACGGCTCCGCACCCTGCGGGGTGTCCGACGTCACATCGACGGTGATCGTGCACGACACCTCGCCAGCGGCGAGATTGCCGTCGGTGATCACGATGTCGGTCGCGCCCGCGGCCGCCGTCGTCGTCGCATCGCACGACCCGCCGATGTTCGGCGTGTCAGCGACGACGAGGCCGGCAGGAAGGGAGTCTGTGAACGACCATCCCGACTTCGCCGCGAGCTCCGACGTGTTCGTGACCGTGAACGTCAGGGTCGACGACTGGTTGACCGGCACATCCGGGATGCCATTCGGAATCGCGTTGCCACCCGAGAACGACTTGTCCAGCTGCGGGGTCGCGTCGAGGATGCGGATGTTGTCAAACGCGGCGTCGTTTCCGACGCCGGAGCCGTTCGCGTTGCGCATGATCACGCCGAGCGAGGCACCGGAGAAGAGAACGGATCCATCCGACGACTTGCTCGTGACGTTCGCCGCGCCCGCCGGGATCTCGCCGACGGCCGGAGTGAGCACAGGAGTCCCGTCCGTGCAGGCGTTGATCGTGCCGCCGACGGGAATCTCGTTTCCGCCCGCTTCGACGAGGGCGAAGTTGTACAGGGGTGCGGACGCACCGCAGTTCAGCGCAGCCGTGTTCACGCTGAACGTGATGAAGCGGCCTGTCGCTGCGGGCAGCGCGATCGGGCTCTCCGTGGCGAACTCGATCTTGTTCGCACCGGGGTCGTCATTGTGCGTGTACGCGGTCACCGCGTTGTTCGTCTCGGGCGTGGCCTGACCGTTGAACGAGCCGAGCGCGTAGGCGAGCTGACGCATGTTGTTGTAAGCGGTCTGGTTACCGCCCGTACCCGTCACGTACGGCTGGCAGCTGTTCAGCGGTGGGTTCGTGAGGGCGCTGTTGGGACTCAGCGGGGTGAGCACGACGCCGTTGCAGTTGCGCAGCCAGGCCTCGTCGGCCACGTACGTGTTGCCCTCGGTGCTGGTGTAGTCCAGCAGGGAGATCGGGGTGCTGTCCGTGCCGTTGCCGAAGTTCTCGTCGTACAGAACCTCGGGATCCGACGGCGTCCCCGGCTGACCGGCCACCATGGGCGCGATGCCTCCGCCGATGAGCGTATTCGCCGCAGCCGACACGGGGGCCGCGGTCGCGGCTGCCGGCACGGATGCCGCGCCGACGCCCGTGACGAGACCCGCGACGAGGACGAGCGCCGTCGAGGCGGCGATGCCCCTCCCGGGCGTGAGGAGGCGGCGCGGACGTCGGCCATCCTCTCGTGATGCACTCCAGCGCGCGAACGCACCGGAACGTGATGGTCGAGACATGGTCCTCCCCTTGGATCCGTTCAGGTCACTCAGATACTTCTCAGGCCGATATCCCGGCGGGAGCTTTGGCGCTCTTCGCGGGAAGGCCCGTCCCGATCTGCGGTACGGGCTCGCCGCGATCGCCCCCCGCCGGACGGAGACCGGCGAGAGCTGCCGCCGCATCATCGGCTCGCTGCCCCGCCACCGCCTCGCCGAGCGCGTCGACGCCTTCGCCGCGCAGACCCGCTCGCAGGTGATGGCGGATCGTCAGATCGGCATCGCGCCAGAAGGCAAGGATCAGGGGGTTGTCGACGACCGCCGCCGCCTCGGCGACCAGTTGACGGGTGGCGGCAAAGCGGGCCACCTCATCCGCGGCATCGATCATCCGCTGCGCCGCGTCCTCGACGCGCGCCCGCCCGCCCGCGGAGAGCGACGGCATCCCCAGGCGGAGCATCGCGCCGTCGGCGAAAACGGAGAGCTCCGCCGCACGTGAGATCGAGAGCTCCGTCGGAGTCGCCACGACCGACCACCTACTCGGTTCGACATCTACCAGATGAAGCCTCTGGAGCCGCATGAGCGCTTCGCGCACCGGCTGACGCGAGACCCCCAGACGCGCGCTGATGTCGTCGAGGTGGAGCCGAGCACCCGGCGCAGGGTCGCCCCGGAGGATATCGTGCGCGATGCGCGTCAGCGCGGCATCCGCGAGCGTCGACTTGACGAGCGTGACGCGATCGGTGTGCATGGTGGTTCCGTTCCGCGCGACGGACGTCGCGCTCATCGGAGAGACCTCGGGACTTCCGCCGCGTGACGCGACGGTTGCGGTATGGCCGTGACTGCGGCAGAACCCGTCCGTCGTTGCGGGGTGCGAGCGCGCCGCGAGTTCGGCCGTCATATGCCGCAGTCCCCGCCGCAGTGCGTCGTCGCCTCGATGTTGCGGGGATCGTGTGGGTCGATAGCAGAAGGAGGCCGCCATGAGGAGATGGCTGAGTGCGACCTACCGTGCCGATCTCGAGTCGCTGGAAGGGCTCGTGAGCGCCGCCGATCATGCCGAGCTCGTCCGCCGCGCCGAGCAGGTACAGCAGGTGCGCGAATACGCCATCGCGACGGATGAGGAGCTGGATCGCGCGATCCAGCGCTACGTCGATTTCCGCGCGCGGGCTGTGCTCCGAGGTGCGTCGTCCTGATTCGGCACGCGGGTGCCGCGCTCTGCGCCACGTTCCGCCGCGATCGTCGCCGCCTCGTGAGATGTGGCACGAATGTGCGTCTCATCGCTAGAGGCCGCCCGACGAGCCGCCTCAGGGAGGAGCCAATCCGGATGGCCGCAGCACGACAGACCCTCACGATCCCCGCGGATGGCGACCTGCACGTCGCGACATCGGGCGTCGCGGGAAGCACGCTCATCCCGACGATGACAGGCGCCCGAACCGCCGCCGCTCTCACTTCGGACGACGCCGTCTTCGACGGTCGCGGGCGCGCCGTGCGCATCCGCCGCGTGCACGCGGCGGAAGAGGTCGATGGGCTCGAGATCGCCCTGTCGACGGGCGAGGAGATCGTGGTCGCCAGCGGCCAGCGGTGGACGACGGAGACGCTGCGCGACCGAGCGCACTCGCACGAGGGCCAGCCGATCGTGTCGAAGACCGCCCACGCGCGAGTCTGGAAGCCATCGGCGCACGCCCTGGCGCGCACGACCCGCGAGATCGCCGACACGCTCGCCGTGGAGGCGCTCCACAACCACACGATCGCGCTCGCGCCGCCGCTCGTGCTTCCGGACGCCGAAATCGAGGGCACGCCGTACGCGCTCGGTGCGCGCCTGGGGCGGGCCGCGCTCGACGCGCGCGTCGGATCCTCACGTGTGCCGCTCGCCATCCGCCGGGGCAGTGCGCGCCAGCGCGCCCGGCTGCTCGCGGGAGTGCTCGACACGCAGCCGCATTCGCTCGGGCCGGACGGCATGACCATCGCGACGGTCGACAAGACCCTCGCAGGCGACCTGCGCGAGCTCGTGGCCTCGCTCGGGTACCGCTCGACGCTCGAGCGTCGAAGCGTCCGGGGAACGAGGACGCCCGTATGGGCGGTCGCCTTCCTCACCGCCGACGACGTCTACGGCACGGGGGAGACCAGAGAAGCCCACCGTCGCTGGAAACGGGCGACCACGGCCCCCGTCCCGACGCACCGCTACATCGTCGCCGCGCGCCCCATAGGGCGGACGAGCGTCGTCCGTTTCGAGGTCGACGGGCCATCCGACACCGTGCTGCTGGGACGCACGTTCGTGCCCGCGCTCCTCTGACCGGAGTGAGGCGCCGTCCAGCCCGTGTTGGGGTTCGACGACCGGACGGCGCCTCCCGCGCCCCCCTGAAGACGCGGACCGCGAGCATCGCTCGAACGGACGACGCCACGCTAGTGCGACGCAGCCGCGGCACCGCCGGACGAGCGTGATGCGCGGCATGATTCGTCCGGAAGTGCGTCAGTGGCCCCTGTTGCCCGGACCTCCGTCGGCGTCATTCCCACGATCGCCCTGAGCGCGCGGTACGCCGCATCGGCGGAACCGAATCCGCACTCCGCCGCGAGCACCGGGAAGGGCTCGCGCGAACCGCGCAGCTCCGCCGCGAGCGCCGTCGTTCGACGTCGACGGATGCGCTGGGCGATCGTCTCCGGTTCCCCGTCGAACAGGCGCGCGAGGTGCCGCGGACTCACCGGCACACTTCTCGCGATCCCTTCCGCGGTGAGCCGGGGATCGCGATACCGGCGGTCGACGAACCCGCGCGCTCGCGCGCGGATCTCCTCCGCGGGGTCGACGGCCTCACGTCGCCGTCCCGATGCGTGCGCAAGCGCGCGGACGATGCCGACGACGGCGCGCGCGAGGTGCTCCGACTCGACGGTGTTGTCGTCCGGCGCCGTTTGAGCGAGCGCGGTGAGCATCGCCCGGAACATGCCGCCTGCCGCCGACGGCGCGAGCGGATTCGAGGCGGGCAGGATTCCGCCGCATTCCATCTGCAGCAGCCTCGTCGGAACCACCACCGTGAGGTGGCGCGACGGCCCGTCGAAGGCTGCCGCGAACGGCTCCGACATGCGGATCACGACGATCTGCCCCGCCTCGACATCGAGGCGGTGCGTCGCCGTCGACAGTTCGAGCGTGCCTTCGACGATGTACGACACCCGCACGACGTCGACGGGGAAGAGCGCGACGTGACCCGCGGTGCGCTCCACCCGGAACGCCGACGAGGCGCAGATCTCCTCGACGGCGATCTGCTCGAGGGGGACCGACAGCACCCGCGCACGGAAGAGATGCGGCTCAGGAGCATCCGCGGTCGTCGCGATGGACAGCTGGTCCAAGCCCGCCTGGCCGGCGAAGCGGAACACCGTGGGCCGGCCGCGTGCGCCGGCGAAGGTGATGCCGAGGTCATGCAGTGCGTGGACGGGGCGCTTCATGACACGGCCTCCCTCGCACGCGCGACTCTGTCGCAAGGAATTCGGAACCGAGCGCGGGACGGATGGGTCTCCACGTCGTGAGCCATCAGATCGCGTGACGTTGATTCCCCGGAAGCTGCTTCCCTCCGCCCGCGCCTAGCCAGGGAGGCGCCGCAACGCCGACCGCTTGTGCGCGGCTTTGGCGCCCGTGAGCTCGGACTTCACGATGTACGCCGGATCATCCCGCGATGCCCGGAACCGCTGACCGGCGAACGTGAAGTCGCTCACGCGGCGATGCACGACCTCTCCGCGCGTCCTCCCCTGCGAGGTGTCCCAGCTCACGCGATCGCCGGGAGCGAGCTCGTCGGCCACGTCGGTGCTCTCAGGCGTCCGCGGCGAAGGCGAGCGACGTGGCAGCCGCGAGCAGCGCCATCCCCGTCGCCGCGCCGGCCGCGATCAGCGCGCGGGGTGAGCGCCGAGCAGGACGCAGCCCCGTCTCCCCCGATCCCACGGCTTCGACGGCCGCCTTGGCCTCCGTGATGTCGTCGAAGTCGCCGACGTGCGTCGACCACCGGTCGAACGCGAGGTGACGCCCATCCGACGAGGTGTCGATGAATCCGACGAACTCGCCCTTGCGCCCCGCGACGTGGAACCCGCTGTCGACCGTGCTCCAGGTCGTGTGCCCGGGTTCGACCGGCGCCGGCGCGCTCACGCCGCCCTCGCCATCTCGACGCGGCTCTCGGCGATCGCGCGCTCCATGTCGGCGAGCGCCTCGGACGAGAGATCCATGCCGCGATTCGAGTTGGCCGCCTCGACGAGACGCACCAGGATGTCGCGATCGATCGAGCCGGCGTCCGCGTCGTCCAGGACGATCCGCAGCGGGATCGAGGAGTGCACCCAGATCGTCTCGCGAACGGGCTCGCCGTCGTGCTTCCACGAGATGGAGAACGACTCGCCGCGACGCAGCTTCGTCAGCACGACCGACTGCACGTGAGCGAGCAGCCGGTCCTCCATCTCGATGGCCTGCTCGGTCATCCCGTAGAACATCTTGCCCATGAGGTCCTCCTGCTGCCGATCGAAGGCGACCCGAGCGGGCCGTCCCTCACAACTTTACTAGTCAAACTAATCACTTTTCAACCTAGTAATCAGTTTGAGTAGCTTTCGGCTACGATGTGCTCCATGACCGATCCGCGCTCGCACGAGGTGTCGTCGTTCTGGTACGGCACCGGGGTCGACGAGCGCGCCGCCGCGAGCGTGCTGCAAGCGCTTCGCGCGTATCGAGCGGCGGAGATGGAGCTGCGCCGCAGGACCCGGGCGTCCATGGGGATGAGCGACAACGAGATGCTCGTCGTCGGGCTCGCCACGCGCAGGGCGCGGGCGGGTCGGGAGCTGCAACCGCGCGATGTCGCACGCGAGCTCGGACTGACGACCGCCTCGGTCACGGGGCTCCTCGACAAGCTGGAGCGCTCCGGGCACATCCGCCGGGAGCCGCACCCCACAGACCGACGGCGACTCTGCATCCTCCCCACCCCGCTGAGCGACACAGACGTCCGAGCGTCGCTCGGGACCATCCACGAGCGGATGATGAGCGTGGCCCGGACCCTGCCGCCCGCCGACGCCGCGGTCGTGACGGAGTTCCTGCGGCGCATGTCCTCCGCGATCGCCGACGCCTCCCCCTCAGCGGCCTGACAACTCCGGCTGCCACGCGGCGTCGACCTCGTCGACCACCCGGCGGAGGAATCGCGCGACGACCGCCCGCTCGCCATCCGTCAGCGCGCCGGCCGCGCGAGCGACGCCACCCGACACCGGATCGCCCGCTCCGCCCGCGCCGTCGAGGGGGACGACGAACTTCGACCGGCGATCCGCGGGGTTCGCACGGAGAGCGACCTGCCCGCCCGCCTCGAGGCGGCGCAAGAGGGCGGTGACGGATGCGCTGCTCACCTGCAGGCGCTCGGCGAGCTCGGTCGGCGTCAGATCCCGCCGCTCGACCGCCGCTTCCACGACCACACGGATGGCCGCGAGGTCGAGATCGCCGAGCGCCCGAGAGGCTTGACGACGGCGCGACAGCCGCGCCTCAGCCTGCCGCAGATCCTGGATGGCGCGCACGACGTCGTCGGTCATGTCGCCTCCTCCCGGTCCGCCTCCGGCTACCTTACTAGACGAACTTGCTACAAGCCTGTCGAAACACAACCCGATCGGGTCTTTCCTGCGGCCCGGGGATGAGAAGCTAGGAGGACGCTCCTGCGAGAGGAATGACATGTCGGACACCTTCGCCGCCCATCCGGCCGGCTATGTGCTGTATCACGACATGATCCAGCGCCTCTCCGCCAGATTCCCCGAGGTGCCGCTGTGGCGGATCGAAGCCATCGCGTACTCGGAGAACGAGGCTATGACAGGGGGGCTCCTCCACGTCGTACCCGAAGGCGTCGAGCACGGAACGGCAGAACGGCTGGGAGGCCCCGCCTCCCCTGTGCAGGAAGCGAACGCGCATGGCGCCGAAGACTGAATCGACCGCATCCGGCTACTGGTACCCCGACGGCGAAGGCGCCACCACCGTCGACGTGCTGAACCTCCTTCGCCGATACCGCTCCGCCGAGACCGCGATGCGTGCGCGCACGAGGGCGTCGATGCGGATGAACGAGACCGACCTCGTCGCCCTGCGGCATCTGCTGCGCGAGCAGCGTGCGGGCCGTGCCGTGCGCCCCGTCGACCTCGCCCGCGTGCTCGACATCTCGACGGCCTCGGTGACGGCGCTCATCGACCGCCTCGAGCGGGATGGCCATGCGCGCCGCGCTCCGCATCCCACCGACCGGCGTGCGGGAGTCGTCGTGCCGACTGCGGAGAGCGATGCCGAGGTGCGCCAGACCCTCGGCCCCATGCACCAGCGCATGCTCGCGCTCGTCGACGGCCTCACCGAGAAGGAGCGCGCGGTCGTCGCGCGCTTCCTCGCCGGGATGGCCGACGCCGTCGGCGAGGCCGCCGACGGCGACCAGGCGTCGTAGGGCGTCGGGGCGGGGACGTCGTCGCCGCGAATCGCGGCAAGGGCGCCTCGGGTCCGACCGCGAATCGCGGCACGAGCGCTGGCGTCGCCGCGAATCGCGGCAAAAGCGCCTCGCGTCGCCGCGAATCGCGGCAACAGTACCCCGCGTCCCCCGCGGATCGCGTCAGAAGCGAAGGCGCTCCGTGGGGGCGTCGCTCGGGTCCTGCCATGCCGGCTGCTCGAACACGCGCGTCGCGGTGTCGTACTCGCGGGCTGCGGGTGCCTGCTTTCCCGGGAGCGGATGCTGCCGGGCGCGGATGATCTCCGCGTCGCGCTCCCAGATGGCGCGCGCAATGACCCGGCGGTCGCGCGCGTAGATCATCGCCCGCATCGTCATCGCGAGCAGCAGGCCAAGGTATCCCCCGGTCGTGTTCGCGAACACGTCGAGGATGCTGGACACGCGCGATTCGAGGGCTGTGGCCTGCGTGAACTCGATGAAACCGGAGTAGCCCGGCACGAGGAACAGTGCGAGCCACCAGCCGCGGCGCGGGAGGGCCAGGCCGAGGAAGAACCCGAGCGGCACGAACATGCCGATGTTGGCGGTGAATTCGATCTCGTCGAAGCCGAAGCTCTCGGGGATGCCGAAGCGGTGGAGCACCGCGAGCACCCGGTCGGCGATGCCGCCGAACTCAAGGTCGCTCGGCGAGGGCCACAGCGTGACGACGGCGATGAACCCCGCATAGACGGCGAGGAGCAGCGTCGCGACCCACAGGCGGGCACGGCTGCGCGGCGGCTTGCGGCCGAGGACGTCGGTCATGCGGTTCCTCCTTCGAGCGGTGCATCGACCCTAGCCCGCCGACCCTGTGGATCCCCGGATGCCCCCGGCCATCCCGCCCGCCCCGCCGTCCCCACCGGCCCGATGACCGGCACGCACCACCCGCCATCCACCGTGCCGGGAATCGGACCAACGGTGCAGGTGTCGCCTCCCGGGACCGACACGCGCACACCGTCCCCATCGGCCCGAGGTCGACACGCACCGCCATCCACCCGCCCGTGCCGGGATTCGGTCCAGCGGTGCAGGTGCTGCCTCCCGAGGCCGACACGCGCACACTGTCCCCACCGTCCCGCCGGCCGGCACGCGCCGCCAGCCATCCGCCGTGCCGGGATTCGGTCCAGCGGTGCAGGTGCTGCCTCCCGAGGCCGACACGCGCACATCGCCCCCGCCGCTCCGACGACCGACACACCCGCCCCACCGTCCCGCCTGCAGGCACGCACCGCCATCCACCCGCCGTACCCGGAATCGGACCAGCGGCGCGCGTGTCGCCTCCCGAGGCCGACACGCGCACACCCGCCCCACCGGCCCGACGACCGGCACACACAGCGAGCCGACCCAGGGGCTGCCCGGTCGGCATCCCGCCGGCGGCCGCTCCCTAGAACTCCTCGTACTCGGACGGGTCCTGGTCGGCGAGGCGGCCATCCGCGCGCCCGAGCGCGGTGATCGCGCCGATCTCCGACTCATCCAGCTGCACGTCGAGCGCGCCGAGGTTCTCGACCTGGCGCTCGTCGCTCGCGGCCTTCGGGATGGGGATGGCGCCGCGCCCGATGGCCCACGCGAGAACCGTCTGCCCCGGTGTCGCGTCATGCGCCTGCGCGATCTCCGTGATCACAGGGTTCTCGAGCAGGTCGTTGCCGCGCCCGAGCGGGCTCCAGGCCTCCGTGAGGATGCCGTGCTCGGCATCGAAACGCAGCTGATCCTCCTGCGGGAAGTACGGATGCAGCTCGATCTGGTTGACCTCGGGCAGCACGCCGGTCTCGCGCTCGAGCCGCTCGAGGTGCTCCGGCAGGAAGTTGCACACGCCGATCGCGCCGACGAGTCCTCGCTCCTTCGCCTCGATGAGCGCACCCCACGCCTCGACGTAGCGGTCGGTCTTCGGATTCGGCCAGTGGATGAGCAGGAGGTCGATGCGTCCGAGCCGGTAGGCGCTCTCCTCGATGGTCTCGAGCGCCTCGTCCCTGGCGTGGTGCCGGCCGGGGAGCTTCGTGGTGACGACGAGGTCGTCGCGGCGCTCGGCCCTGCGGGCGACCGCCTCTCCGACGGTGCCCTCGTTCTCGTAGTTGAACGCCGAGTCGATGAGCGTGTACCCCTTGTCGACCGCTCGGACGATGGCATCCGCGCCCGCACTCCCCTTCAGCCGGTAGGTGCCGAAGCCGAGCACCGGGAGTTCGAGACCGTCGTGCGCTGTCCAGGTGGGAATCGTCATGCCCCCTTTCCTACGCGCTTCCTCCGACCATCCGCAAAGCCTTGACGGATGGGAGCGGATGGCACCGGACATGCGAAAGCGGGGCCGCCCCGAAGGGCGACCCCGCTTCTCAAGCAGGTTCGGAGAACTTACTTGATGATCTTCGTGACCGTGCCGGCGCCGACGGTGCGGCCACCCTCACGGATCGCGTAGCCGAGGCCCTCTTCCATGGCGATGGGCTGGATGAGCTCCACCGTCATGTCCGTGGTGTCACCGGGCATGACCATCTCGGTGCCCTCGGGCAGCGTGATGACGCCGGTCACGTCCGTGGTGCGGAAGTAGAACTGCGGGCGGTAGTTCGTGTAGAAGGGGTTGTGACGGCCACCCTCGTCCTTGGAGAGGATGTACGCGGTGCCCTCGAAGTTCGTGTGAGGGGTGACCGAGCCCGGCTTCACGACGACCTGGCCGCGCTCGACGTCCTCGCGCTTGAGGCCACGGAGCAGGAGACCGCAGTTCTCGCCGGCCCACGCCTCGTCGAGCTGCTTGTGGAACATCTCGATACCGGTGACCGTGGTCTTCTGCGTCGCGCGGATGCCGACGATCTCGACCTCGGAGTTGATCGCGAGCGTGCCACGCTCGGCGCGGCCCGTGACGACCGTTCCACGACCGGTGATCGTGAACACGTCCTCGATCGGCATGAGGAACGGCTTGTCCTTGTCGCGCACCGGGTCCGGGATGGACTCGTCGACGGCGTCCATGAGCTCGACGATCTTCTCGGTCCACTCGGCGTCGCCCTCGAGAGCCTTGAGGCCCGAGACGCGGACGACGGGCGCGTTGTCGCCGTCGAAGTCCTGCGACGAGAGGAGCTCGCGGACCTCGAGCTCGACGAGCTCCAGGATCTCCTCGTCGTCCACCATGTCGGACTTGTTCAGCGCGACGAGCAGGTAGGGCACGCCGACCTGCTTGGCGAGCAGCACGTGCTCACGCGTCTGAGCCATGGGACCGTCGGTCGCGGCGACCACGAGGATCGCGCCGTCCATCTGGGCGGCACCGGTGATCATGTTCTTGATGTAGTCGGCGTGACCCGGCGCGTCGACGTGAGCGTAGTGACGCTTGGGCGTCTCGTACTCGACGTGCGAGATGTTGATCGTGATGCCGCGCTGGCGCTCCTCAGGAGCCGAGTCGATCGACGAGAAGTCACGCTGCACGTTGGTCGCCGACGGGTACTTGTCGGCGAGCACCTTCGAGATCGCCGCGGTGAGCGTCGTCTTGCCGTGGTCGACGTGACCGATCGTTCCGATGTTCACGTGCGGCTTGGTCCGCTCGAACTTGGCCTTAGCCACTGGGTCCTCCTCAGGACGGTCGTGTAGCGATCACGGGCGCTGGATTGCGACCGGATCTCTACGGGGATGTTTCACAGTCTAGTAGAGACTCGTTATGAAGTTTTGGGGTGCCGGGGCCGGCTGCGCAGCCGGCCCCGGCGAGCCGTCGGGGCTCAGGCGGTGTTACTCGCCCTTGCCCTTCTGGATGATCTCGTCGGCCACGGCCTTGGGGACCTCGGCGTAGCTGTCGAACTCCATGGAGTAGACGGCGCGACCCGACGTCTTCGAGCGCAGGTCGCCGATGTAGCCGAACATGCTCGACAGCGGGACGAGGGCCTTGACGACCTTGACGCCCTGCGCGTCCTCCATCGACTGCACCTGGCCGCGACGCGAGTTCAGGTCGCCGATGACGTCGCCCATGTACTCCTCGGGCGTGCGCACCTCGACCGCCATGAGCGGCTCGAGGATGACGGGGTTCGCCTTGCGGACGGCCTCCTTGAAGCCCATGGAGCCCGCGATCTTGAACGCCATCTCGGACGAGTCGACGTCGTGCGACGCGCCGTCGATGAGGATGGCCTTCACGCCGACCATGGGGTAGCCGGCGACGACGCCCACGTTCATCGCGTCCTGGAAGCCCTGGTTGGTGGGCTCGATGTACTCGCGCGGGATGCGGCCACCGGTGACCTTGTTCTCGAACTCGTACGTCTTGTCCGCCGTGACCTCGAGCGGCTCGAGCGCGAACTGGATCTTCGCGAACTGGCCGGAGCCACCGGTCTGCTTCTTGTGCGTGTAGTCGTGGCGCTCGACCGTCTTGCGGATGGTCTCGCGGTACGCGACCTGGGGCTTGCCCACGTTCGCCTCGACCTTGAACTCGCGCTTCATGCGGTCCACGAGGATGTCGAGGTGCAGCTCGCCCATGCCCTTGACGACGGTCTGACCGGTCTCGGCGTTGTTCTCGACGCGGAACGTCGGGTCCTCTTCCGCGAGCTTCTGGATCGCGAGACCCAGCTTCTCCTGGTCGGCCTTCGTCTTGGGCTCGATCGCGACCTCGATGACGGGCTCGGGGAACGTCATCGACTCGAGCACGACCTGGTTGGCCGGGTCGCTGAGCGTGTCGCCCGTCGTCGTGTCCTTGAGGCCGATGACGGCGTAGATGTGACCGGCGGTGACCGAGTCGACCGGGTTCTCCTTGTTGGCGTGCATCTGGAAGATCTTCCCGATGCGCTCCTTCTTGCCCTTGGTCGAGTTGACGACCTGCGCACCCGAGTCGAGGTGACCCGAGTAGACGCGGATGTAGGTCAGACGGCCGAAGAACGGGTGCGAGACGACCTTGAACGCGAGCGCCGTGAAGGGCTCGTCGCGGTCGGCGTGACGGGGGATGACCGTCTCCTCGTTCTTCGGGTCGTGCGCCTCGATGGCGGGCACGTCGAGCGGCGAGGGGAGGTAGTCGACGACGGCGTCGAGCATGGGCTGCACGCCGCGGTTCTTGAACGCCGAGCCGCAGAGGACGGGGTAGACCTCGCTGGCGATCGTCATCTTGCGGATGGCGCCCTTGATCTCGTCGACCGTGAGCTCCTCACCGCCGAAGAACTTCTCGAGGAGCTCGTCGTCGCTCTCGGCGACGGTCTCGAGGAGCTGCTGGCGGTACTCCGCCGCCTTGTCGGCGAGGTCGGCCGGGATCTCCTGGATCTCGTACTTGGCGCCCATGGTCACGTCGCCCTTGGCGTCGCCGGGCCACACGAGGGCGCGCATCTCGACGAGGTCGATGACGCCGATGAAGTCGTTCTCCGCGCCGATCGGCAGCTGCAGCACGAGCGGCTTGGCCTTCAGGCGGTTGACGATGGTGTCGACCGTGAAGTAGAAGTCGGCGCCGAGCTTGTCCATCTTGTTGACGAAGCAGATGCGCGGGACGTCGTACTTGTCGGCCTGGCGCCACACCGTCTCGGACTGGGGCTCCACGCCCTCCTTGCCGTCGAACACGGCGACCGCGCCGTCGAGGACGCGGAGCGAACGCTCCACCTCGACCGTGAAGTCCACGTGGCCGGGGGTGTCGATGATGTTGATCTGGTTGTTGTCCCAGAAGCACGTCACGGCAGCAGACGTGATCGTGATGCCACGCTCCTGCTCCTGCTCCATCCAGTCGGTCGTCGCAGCACCGTCGTGCGTCTCGCCGATCTTGTGGTTGACGCCCGTGTAGAACAGGATGCGCTCGGTCGTCGTGGTCTTACCGGCATCGATGTGCGCCATGATGCCGATGTTGCGGACCTTCTTGAGGTCGGTGAGCACGTCTTGTGCCACTTGCGTTCTTCCTTACGTGTGGAGAGGGAGTCGAGCAGGAAGCCGGTCCCGGATGCCCGGGGCATCCGGGACCGGCTCGGGGCGCTACTTACCAGCGGTAGTGCGCGAAGGCACGGTTCGACTCGGCCATCTTGTGCGTGTCCTCGCGGCGCTTGACCGCGGCACCGAGGCCGTTCGAGGCGTCGAGGATCTCGTTCATGAGACGCTCGGTCATCGTCTTCTCACGACGACCCTTCGCGTAGCTCACGAGCCAGCGGAGGGCGAGCGTGTTGGCGCGGTGCGGCTTGACCTCGACCGGCACCTGGTAGGTCGAGCCACCGACGCGGCGGCTGCGGACCTCGAGCGTGGGGCGCACGTTGTCGAGCGCCTTCTTCAGCGTGGCGACAGCGTCCTGGCCGTTCTTCGCGGCCACGCCCTCGAGGGCGGTGTAGACGATGTTCTCGGCGATCGACTTCTTGCCGTCGACGAGGATCTTGTTGACCAGCTGCGTGACGATCGGGGCGCCGTAGACCGGGTCGTTGACGACGGGGCGCTTGGGGGCCGGACCCTTACGAGGCATCTAACTCAACCCTTCTTCGCGCCGTAGCGGCTGCGAGCCTGCTTACGGTTCTTGACGGCCTGGGTGTCGAGCGCACCGCGGACGATCTTGTAGCGCACACCGGGGAGGTCCTTCACACGACCGCCGCGGACGAGCACGAGCGAGTGCTCCTGCAGGTTGTGGCCCTCACCGGGGATGTAGGCCGTGACCTCGGTGCCGTTGCGCAGCTTGACACGGGCGACCTTGCGCATGGCCGAGTTCGGCTTCTTGGGCGTGGTCGTGTAGACGCGGGTGCAGACACCCGCCTGCTGCGGGTTCGCCTTCAGAGCGGGAGCCTTGGTCTTCGAGACCTTCGGCGAGCGCCCCTTGCGAACCAACTGCTGAATAGTTGGCACGATTCTCCTTGTTCGTTGCTGCACGGTGACAGCGCGTGATGTTTCACGTGAGCCCGCCCCCGCTCCGATTCGGAGCGGCACTGCGGCGGACATGCCGTGGGGGTGGCCTGTTCGCAGACCCGTCCCATGTGTGGATGCACGCACGCAGGCGCGTGCACGCACACCCGTCCCATGATACGTGCCGTAACACAACCGGTCAAACGCGACCGTCGCCACGCCGCACACGACGACGGGGCGCCCCTCGAGAGGGACGCCCCGTCGTGTCGCGTCAGTGCGCGAGCGGGATCAGCGCTGCGACCTCACCTGGCGCACGCGGGCGAGGACGACCACTCCGCCGGCGAGGAGCACGAAGCCGAAGCCGAGGGCGATCGGCGCCATGCCGCCGAAGTCGGCACCCGTGGGAGCGAGGCTGTCGTCACCCGGGTCGGCCGGCTGCTCGGGGGCACCGGGCGTCGTCGGGGTCGGGCTCGGCGTGGCCGAGGGCGACTCGGCCGGCTGCTCGGGCTGCTCGGGGGCGACGGGAGCCGCCGCGACCGAGATCGCGACCGACGCGTCGTCGCTCGCGACGCCGTCGACCGTCTGACGCGCCGTCAGCTGGTGCGTGCCGACCGGCAGCTGGCCGTCGAGCTGGATGGTCCAGACGCCCGCCTCCACCGTGGCCGTGCCGGCGGACTCGCCGTTCACGAACAGCTCGACCGACGCGCCGTCGATGCCGGAGCCGGTGATCGAGGTGATGGCCTCACCCTCCGTGTAGCTCGCGCCGTCGACCGGGTTGATGAACGCCGGGGCGGCGGGCTTGGGGGCGCCGACCGCGAACGTGATCTCGACCTTGTCGGACGTCTTGCCGTTGACCGTCTGCTGCGCGGCGACCGTGTAGCTCTTCGGCTCGGCGAGCTCGACCTCGTACGACCAGTTGCCGTCCGCGTCGGACTTGACCGCACCGGTCACGTCGCCCGACAGGGTGACCTCGGTGTTCGGGGCCGCCACGCCGGTGATGGCGGTGACGGGCTCGGAGAAGCTCTCGCCGGCCTTCGGCGACACGATCTCGGGAGCGGTCGGGAAGACCTGCACGTCGAACGAGGAGACCTCGGAGACGTTGTAGCCCTCGCCGTTCACGCGGAACCAGATCGTGTAGTCGCCGGGGGTGGCCGGGCCCTGGATGGTCCAGTTGCCCTCGCCGTCGATCGGCGCCGTCGCGCTCTGCGAGAAGTCGACCTCGCCGCCCTGCGGCACGAAGGCGTACTCGAGCTCCTGACCGGCCTGGCCGGTGCCGGAGATCTCGCCGTTCCACGCGATGTTCGCGCCGTTCTCCTGCGAGGTGACCTCGGCGGGGGCGACGAACAGCTTGACGGAGTAGCCGTCGGTGGCCGCGAGACCCGTCTGCAGGTCGTGCGCCCACATGAACTCCTCGACGACGCCGCCGCCGGACTCCGTGATCGTGACCGAGCCGGTCACGACGCCGACGGCCTTCTCGCCGCTGATGACGGTGCCGCCCGAGTCGCCGTGGTCGACCGTGTTGGTGGTCGCGAAGCCCTTGACGAGGTGGCCCTCGATCGAGACGTAGCCGCCGTAGACGATGGCCCCGGCCTCGACGCCGTACTGCGTCTCGGTCGCCTCGCCCGTGCTCACGCCCGTGGTGCGGCCGGAGCGGAGGATCGGGTCGCCGATCTCGGCGGTGCCCACGCTCGTCACGCGCGTCGCGAGCGACGCGGAGAGGTCCTCGGGGGTCGTCCAGTCGGTGACGCCGGGAAGCAGGTCGAGCTCGGTGTTCGTCACGTCGACGACCGCGATGTCGAGTGCGTCGTTCACGTCGCCGGCGGAGTTGCCCGCGCCGCCGAACTGGCCGAACGCGAGCGTGCCGAGCTCGGCGAGCAGCGACGGCTGCGTGCCGCCCGCGGCGTCGTCGTCGGCGGGGGTGGTCAGGTACACGTCGCTGAGCGTCGTGCCGTCGAGGTCGGTGCAGTGGCCGGCCGTGATGATCGCGGGGTCACCCGAGGGGGTGTAGCCCGTGAAGCCGATCGAGCACGTCGCGCCCTGGTCCGAGTTCGGAGCGAACAGGCCGATGCCGGCGCCGCCCACGACGTCGGTCGAGGCGAGCGCCTCGGGCAGCTGGTCCTCGGTCACCGGAACGATCGTGACGTTGCGGAACGTGTCGGCCAGCTCGGCCGCGTCGGTCGAGGCCGAGACGCTGAACGGCTTCGCCGTCGCCTCGGTCTCCGACGCGAGCTGCTGCACGATGATGTTGCCGCTCTCGTCGTAGAGCACCGCCTTGACGGTGTCGTCCTCGAAGAACTGCGACGCGAGCTCGTCGAACGCCGCGCCTTCCGTCGGCGCGACTGCGCCCTCTTCGGCGGCCGCCGACGTGACGGCGACGCCGCCGAATGCGAGCGCCGACGCGACGCCGATCGCACCGAGGCGCGCACCGCGCGTGATTGAAGACTTCACCTGTCCCCCAGATCTCGTAGGTCTTTTTCTCACCGAGGTCGCGCGGGCCTGGTGTGCCCGGGTCTCGGTCGGTCGATGGGCCTCTCGGGAGAGACACAGCGAACCCAGAGTAGCCGCACATCTACGATGGTCCGCAAGTCCACATTCACCGACATGGACGGGGGCACCATGCGAAAAGGACCGATCACGGCCGGAGCGGCCCTGCTCTTGACGGGGCTCGCCCTCACCGGATGCGCGACCTCGGCCGGCTCCTCTGCCAGCGCTGCCGCGCTTGTCGGCACCTGGCAGAGCAGCGAGCAGGCGAAGCCGTATCTGACGTTCGAAGAGGACGGCTCGTTCCGCGGAAACGACGGGTGCAACGGCCTGTCGGGCACCTACGACGTCGATGGCGACACCGTGACGCTGACCGCCGTCGCGAGCACGTTGAAGGGCTGCATCGGCGTCGACACCTGGCTCTCGAAGGCTGTCACCGTGAAGGTCGGGACGGCATCCCTCGAGGTCTTCGACCGTTCGGGCGACGCAATCGGCTCGCTCGCCAAGGACGCCTGAGCAGAGCAGCGCTCCGGGCAGTTCTGCCCACGTCGAGAAGCCGGATGAGGGCCTTCGCGCGCGACGGCTACCCTCCCGGCAGCAGGTCGTCGGGACCGAAAGGCGTGTCGAGCGCCTCGGTGAGCTCCGCGAGCATGGCCTCGACCTGCGGCTCGACATGCCGCGCGACGGCCTCCTGGATGCGGAGCCGATGCGCGAGGAGCAGCGAGCACAGCTCGCGGCCGACGAGGTTCGCGTACTCGTCGGCGAGGGCGATCTCGCGGCGGAGCGCCTCCTTGGCCTCGACGGAGAGCGGAGGGAGGCTCGGCACCTCCTCCTCGCCGGCCATCCCCTCGAGCGTGAACAGGAAGGGCGCCCCCGGCACGGGCTCGGGATCGAGGGGAAGACCCTCGTACTCCGGATCGAGGTTCTCGCGCGGGCGATAGGAGCGCGCACGGTTCCGCGCGGACTGCTGGTCGAGCTCGACCTGCAGCAGCGGAAGATTCCTCTCCGTGTAGGAGGCGACCGCTCGATCGACGATCGACTTCATCCGGGTCGAGAGGCCGTGCTGCACGCCGTGCGGGACATCCGCCCCCACTCCCGCGGCCGACAGCACGGGCGACCCGAGGCACCGCCGGCACGGAGCGCCCCTCCCCTTGTAGGTGGCCGGCGTCCACGTCGGCACCCAGCGCAGCCAGGCGTCGACCGCCTGCGTGACCTGGGTGTCGAGCGAACGCTCCATGGGAAAAGAGTACGGCCGCACGGGGTTTCCGCGAGGTGCGCCACGGAGCCGATATCACGGTCGACGGCGCCATCCTGCACTGCCCGGCCCGTGCCCGAGAGGCGTCCCCGGGCAAGCCCGCGGCGTCGCCGGTTGTTTACATGCTCGTCATCGCATGCCGGAATTCCCGTGCATACGATGGCCGCGTGAATCGGACGGCTACGCGGATCGGCGCAGGAGACGGAGGGGCATGAGACGTGCAATCGCAGGCCGCGCCGGAGCGGCGGCCCTGACCGCCGCCCTCGTCGGCACCGCGATCGCCGGGTGCTCGTCTCCGTCCGACCCGACGATTCCCGTCGACTTCGCCGAGCTCGCCGACGATGCCGGCTCCGGCATCGCGACCGAGAACGACATCGCCTATCGCGAGGTCGAGGGCGACCGCCTCCAGATGAACGCGTGCCTCCCGGCGCAGAGCGAGCAGACTGCGCCCGCCGTGCTCCTCCTCCACGGCGGAGGGTTCACGCAGGGCGCCCGCACCGACGAGAGCGTCGCCGGCCTGTGCGTCTGGCTCGCCGAGAGCGGCTACGCGGCCTTCTCCGCGAGCTACCGCCTCGCACCGGAGCACATCTTCCCGGCGCAGGTCGACGACGTCGCGGCCGCCGTCGCGTTCCTGCGCGACCCCGAGACGGCGGAGCGCTTCGCGATCGATCCCACGGCGATCGGCGTGCTCGGGTCGTCGGCCGGGGCCATCCTCGCCCTCGAGACCGCGACCACGGGAGAGGGGGCTCTCGACGCCGGATCGCGCGTGCGCGCCGCCGTCGCCCTCTCCGGGGTCGCCGACATGAGGCCGCAGGCCGCGTCGCTCGGCGAGCCGACCGAGCAGTCGGCGCAGATCATCCTCGACTACCTCGGCTGCACCGAGCTCGCGTCGTGCGACGGCACGGCCGCGTCCGCCATCGCGTCGGTCGACCCGAGCGACCCCGCGGTCTTCCTCGCGGGATCGACGAGGGAGATCGTGCCGGTCGAGCAGAGCCAGGCGATGGCCGACGCCCTCACGGCGGCCGACGTCCCCAACGAGCTGCACGTCGCGCCCGGCGAGGCGCACGGCGCCGCCCTCATGGACGGCGACATGCGCACCTCCGTGCTGTCCTTCCTCCGTTCCTTCCTCGGCGAGCCGACGACGCCTTCGCCGACCAGTTCCTCCCCCGAGTAGAACGGCCGGTGCCCATGCCCCTGAAGCAGATCCAGCGGATCCTCCGACGCAACCTGTGGATCATCGTCGTCGTCACCCTGCTGGGCGGGGCGGTCGGATACGCGCAGGCGAGCACGCAGCCCGACACCTACACGGCGACGTCGCAGACGCTCTTCACCCCCGTGACGTCGTCTGGCCAGGCCGCCGACATGGTCTCGACGAGCGGGCTCATCGGATCTCAGCTGGCGACGTTCGCGGCGCTCGTGGGCACGCCCCTCATCCTCGACCCCGTCATCGACGACCTCGGACTCGGCGCCGACGCCGCCGAGATCGCCGGAACCGTCACGGCGTCGGTCGCGAACACCAACAACATCCTCATCGTCACGGCGACGTCGACGCAGCCGCAGGCCGCGGCGCGACTGGCCGACGCCGTCTCGCAGAGCATCGTCGACGAGGTGCTCAGCGGCGGCGGCGAGACCGAGATGCTGCTGGGCGCGCAGATCCAGGCGGAGCTCGTCGCACCCGGCGAGACCGCCGTCGTCCCCGCAGGGTCGGTCGTCATCATCACGGTACTCGTCGGCGCGGCCGTCGGCTTCGCGATCGCCCTGCTCGTCAGCGGCCTCCGCGCGCAGACCGACCGCCGCGTGCGCACCCGCGACGACGTCCGCCGCGCCGTCGGCGCGGAGCTGCCCGTCGAGGGCGTCGTCCGCGACGGCAGGCTGCTCGTCCGAGAGGCACCGGACGGCCCCGTCGCCGAGGCGAACCGCCGTCTCGTGTCGGAGATCGTCGCCCGTGCCGATGGCGTTCCGTCGCTGCTCGTGACGAGCCCGCGCCCCACGTCGGGGACACCGGCGTCCGCGGCGAACATCGCCGCGGCCATCGCCGAGTCGGGCTCGCGCGTCGTGCTCGTCGACGCCGATCTGCGCACGGGCGAGACGGGCGCCCTGTTCGGGCTCGAGGCCGCGCGCGGACTCAGCACCGTGCTGCAGGGCGGCACCGCGCTGGACGAGGCCGTCGTCGACGGGCCCATCGCGGGGCTGCGCATCCTGCCATCGGGCCCCGCGGCGTCGAATGCATCGGCCCTCATCTCGTCGGGAGCACTCGACACCGTCATGCGCTCCCTCGACGACGCCGCGGATGTGCTCGTCATCGCCGCGCCCGCCGTGCTCGAGCACGCCGACGCGGCGCGCCTCGCCCGCTATGCCGACGGCTCCGTCGTGGTCGTGACGAGCGGGGACGCCGACCGCGGCGAGCTGGCCGAGGCCGCCGACCTGCTCGCGGAGGCGGGGGCAGCACCCGCCGCCGCCGTCATCGCCGACGTGCCGCGCCGCGGCGTGGACGCGGCCTGGCGCTGAGCGCATGGCCATCGCAGAGGCGACCGGCCGCGGGCGACCGCCGCGCCCGCCATCCGCCCGGCTCGCCCGCCGCGAGCGCAGCCGCCGCCGCAGGGACGACGCGGGATGGGCCATCGCCATCCTCGTCGCGGGCGTCGCGTCGGCCGCGGGCGTCGTCAGCGTCCCCGTCGTCGCGGTGCCCGTCATCGCCGGCGTCCTCGGCATCCTCGTCGCCATCCGGTGGCCCTTCGCCATCGCCTTCACGACCCTCGCCGTTCTCGCGATGTCGTCGATCCTCGAGATCACGCTGGGGGCGGCGGGAAGCGCCGTCGACGACGTGCTCGTGCTCGTCTGCGCCGTCGTCTTCACGGCGCGGCGGATGGTCACGGACCGCGCCGTCGTGTTCCCTCCCGGCATCCCCTGGTTCGCGGGATTCGCGCTCGCGGGGGCGGCGTCGGCCGTGATCCTCGCCGTGCCGGCCTCGATCTGGACGCAGCAGGCGTTCCTCAGCATCAAGGGCGTCATCCTGGCCCTCGCCTTCGCGCAGCTGGAGTGGACGCGTCGTCACCTGCACGGGCTCATCGTGGCGGGTGCGCTGCTCACGGCCTTCCTCGCCCTGTGCGGCTTCCTCAATCTCGTCGCGACCGAGGCGTGGGTCGGCTTCACGAGGATCCGCGCCCCCATCACCGTGTTCGGCATCCCCGCGCTCAACGGCCCCTATGCCCAGCCGGCGGCGTTCGGGCGCATCACGGCCGTCATCGGCGTGGGCGCGCTGTGCCTCATGCTCGTCTCGCGCCGGCGCCTGGCACCGGGCATCGTGTTCGTGCTGGCGTCGACGATGTCGGTGCTCACGGTGACGGTGAAGTCGCTCACGAGCATGATGGCGGTCTACGGCGTGCTGTTCGTGCTGCGCGTGCGCAACATCGCCGCGTTCCTGCTGCTCATCGCGGTCGTCCCCCTCTTCGCCGTCGTGGCGGCTCCCGTCCTCATCGACCTCATCTCGAACGATCTCACGGCGTACTTCTTCAACACCGACACCGAGTCGGCGCGGTCGCTGCTCGCCTCGGGCGCGCTCGAGATCGCGCAGGAGCATTTCCCCCTCGGCGCCGGATTCGGCCGGTACGGCACCTTCATCGCCTCGAGCGAGTACTCGCCCGAGTACCTCGAGCGCGGCTGGGAGTGGCACTACGGCCTCGGCCGCGAGGAGGCGTGGGGGCGCTACCTCACCGACACGCAGTGGCCCGCCATCCTCGGCGAGACCGGATGGCTCGGCGCCATCCTGTTCGCGGGCGGGCTCGCCTCCATGACGCTGTCGATGGTGCGTCCGATCGGCCCCCTCGAGCCGCCCCTGTTCACCTGGATCCGGTGGGCGGGCATCTCGTGGATCGGGCTCATCACGATCGAGTCGATCGCCGCGCCCGTGTACTCCTCGCCGCCCGCCTACGCGTTCGCCTTCCTCGGCTCGGCGATCGTGGCGGCGCTGCGGTACGAGCACCGCCGGCACGGCTCGGTCTTCGCGGTCGACGACTACGTCGAGGCGCCCGACACGCTGCGGGCGGCCGTGCGCGCCGGGCGCTGAGCCCGGGCCGGTCTCCCGCCAGGCCCGGGCCGGTCTCGCGCGGCTGTCCCGACGCACCGCACCGCAGATCGGATGACCGGGGCCGCTGTGCGCGTGCCCGCCCCACCAGGCACCATCCGCCCCACCCATCCGAATCCGGGTACGGCCGCGCACCCGCCGGCTGCACCGCGGCTCAGGCCGTCGGCTGCCAGAGGTCGGACGGGAAGGCGGCGCGCAGCGCGTCGGGCGTCCAGGAGAGCGGGGGCGCGATGTCGTCGAGCGCCTCCTCGTAGCTCGTCGCGAACCGGGGCACCCGGCGCCCCGTGCCCTCGTAGTAGTCCTCGTACTTGAAGATGGATTCGTGCGACGGCAGCACGGGCGAGACGGGCACGCCCAGCACGTCGGCGATGACGATCGCGTGCAGCGACGACGCCACGACGCGGCCGCTGCGGGCGATCGTCTCGATGACGCCGCGATAGCCCGTGCGCGGGTCGACGAGGCCCGGCTTGCCTCGCCACGAGGCGCGCTCGTTGAGGTTGGGCACCGAGGTGATCGGGATGGTCGGACGCGCCCGCTCGATGCCGAGCAGCGAGGGCGCGAGCAGACCGGGGTCACCGAAGACGTCGGGCACCGTCATGCCGCGCCGCCGCAGCACGTCGGCCGTCAGCGGCCCGCGCACAGCGCGCACGTCGAGCTGCCGCACGCGCACGCGATCGCCCTCGTCGAGCTTGCCGTTGACGCCCGTGCCCCAGACGACCTCGCCGTCGCGCGCGAGGTGCAGGATCGATCCGACCGATACGAGCCTCGGGGCGTGCGCGCGCGGCACGGCGTCGGGAGCGCACAGCCGCTCCACGATCATGGGCCCGAGCAGGTCGCCGAAGTTGTTGACGCGCGTCGTGCGCGGCAGCACCCCCGGCGCCAGCGACCGCCTCGGGTTCCAGTGCACGACCTCGACTCCCCGGACGCGTGTCACGTGCCGTCTCCTCTCCCGCGACCCCGCGGCATGTCAGTAGGCCCCCGCCCCGAACACGACGGCCCGCGCGGTCTTCCAGAGGATGAACAGATCGCCCCACATGGTCCAGTTCTCGACGTAGAAGAGGTCGAGGCGCACGGTCTCGTCCCAGTCGAGGTCGCTGCGCCCGCTCACCTGCCAGAGCCCCGTGATCCCCGGCTTCACGAGGAAGCGGCGGTACACGTGCTCGGAGTACTGCGCCACCTCGCGCTCGAGCGGAGGGCGCGGGCCCACGAGCGACATCGAGCCGAGCAGCACGTTGAACAGCTGCGGCAGCTCGTCGATGCTGAAGCGCCGCAGCACGCGCCCGACGGGCGTGACCCGGGGGTCGTCCTTCATCTTGAACATCACGCCGTTGCCGCCCGCCGCGTCCGACCCGACGAGCTCGGCCAGGCGCGCCTCGGCGTCCTCGTACATCGAGCGGAACTTCAGCATGCGGAACGTGCCGCCGCGCAGGCCGACGCGCTCCTGGCGGAACAGCACAGGTCCGGGACTCGACGCCCGCACGAGCACCGTCACGACGGCGAGCAGCGGCGACAGCGCCACGATGAGCAGCCCCGCGCAGACGATGTCGAACGCGCGCTTGGCGTACTGCTTCCACCCCTCGTAGTGCGGCGTCTCGACGTGGATGAGCGGCAGGCCGTTGACGGGGCGGGTGTGCAGGCGCGGCCCACCGATGTCGGTGAGGCTCGGCGCCACGACGAGGTGCTGGCGACCGGGCTCGAGCTGCCAGCTCAGCTCGCGCACGCGCGACGACGAGAACTCGTTCGAGCTCGTCACGATGACGGTGTCGACGCCCGCCTCCTGCAGCACGGCCGGCAGGTTGTCGAGACGGCCGCGCACGGGGATGGTCGTGCCCGGCACGATCTCGCCCTGCGCGCCCCCGGGGATGGCCGCGCCCACGACCCGGAAGCCGGCCGCCGGTGTGCGCTGCACGTCGCGCGCGACCGTCGCGATCGACGCGGGCGAGCCGACGAGCAGCACGGCACGCGACATCCGCCCCTGCCTCCGCTGCGCGATGAGCCAGCGCCTGGCCGACCAGCGTGCGGCGAGCAGCAGGACGACGCCGGCGCCGAAACCGCACCCGAGGAACAGGCGCAGCCCCTCGATGTCGAGGAGGTAGACGCCGAGGGCGACGAGGCCGAAGGTGAGCACGGTGGACTCGACCACGCGCCGGTACTCGGTCGCACCCGTCCCGACGACGCGCGGCGAACGGCTCGCGCTGCCGGCGAGCAGCATCAGCCACAGCACGGCGGTGACGACCGCCACGACGGCCCGGTCGCCGTCGCCCGCGCCGCTCTCCGCCGAGGGGACGAGAGACGCCGCCGTCGTGGAGATCGCGATCGCGACGACATCGACGCACACCAGGATGCGCACGAACCGCGCCGCCCACGATCGGGGCGCCGCGCTCGCGCGCTCGGCCCTCCGTCCCGCCGTCGCGACCGGCTCTCGCGTCGCGATCGTGGGCGGGCTCTGCAGGGCTTCCGTCATGCTGTGCCTCCTTCTGCCGGCGGTTCGTGTCGCGGCGTCGCCGCGCGGGCCCCCGTCCGCCGCGCGCCGCGCGGACGCAGCGCGTCGGAGAGCGGACGGGGCGGGACGTACAGCCACCGCACGCGACTCGTCGCGCGGATGATCCACAGCGACGCGGCGAGCGCGACGGCGGCGAGCACCACCTGCAGCACGGCGCCCGCGGCGCGCGGCGGCCGCCATCCCGATGCCGACAGCACGGCCGCGAGCGCGACGATCGGGAACAGGTGGACGAGGTAGATGGTGAGGCTGCGCCGACCCCAGTCGGCCAGCGGCGCGCTCCCCCGCCACGGCGCGATCGCCCTGGCGAGCACGAGCCCGAATGCGACGGCAGCCAGCTGCCCGATGAGGACGACGCCCGGCACGGCACGCGCGCGCAGCAGGACGAGGGCGGCCACGACGAGCACGACGACGGCCCCCGACGCCGCGAGCTGGCGCCATCCGCTCGCCGCCACGGCCGAGGCGATGCGCCCCGAGAAGTGCAGGCCGACGAGGTAGAGGAAGAGCATGCCCGCGACGCGGTCCCACCCGACGTTGCCGGGGTCGACGATCCCCGCCCCCTGCAGCGCGGCGAGCGCACCCGCCGCGGTCAGCTGGACGACGGGCGGCACCGCGCGCAGAAGCCACCCGACGAGAGTGAACAGCGCGAGCGCCCACAGGAACCAGTAGCTGCTCGACGGCCACACGAGCAGCAGGGCGAGCGTGAGGGGCGACTCGGCGGAGAGGTCGCCGAGGCCGCCGTCGATTCCGGGCACCACGACGTAGAACACCCACCGGATGATCGACCACAGCACGTACAGATAGACGAGCGGCAGGACGCGCCGGCGCAGCAGATCCCGGAACGCGTACGTCGGCGTGCGGTGCTGCGTCATGCCCGCGAGCACGAAGAACGCCGGAATGGGGAACAGCTCGAGCGGCACCTTGAGGAGCGACGGCATGCCCTTCACCCCTGCGCCCTCGACATAGAGGAACGCGTGGAACACCACGACGAAGACGATGGCGGCGCCCTTGGCGACATCCATCCACTCGCCGCGCGCGACGATCCGCTCAGCCATGCGCCGCCTCCGCCTTCTCGAGCCTGCGGACGAGCCGCGCCGGCACCCCCGCATAGACGGCGTCGGGTTCGCAGTCGCCGACGACGACGGCCCCCGCCGCGATCACGGCGCCCGCGCCGATCGAGACGCCGCTCAGCACCGTCACGCCCGCTCCGAGCCAGCATCCGTCGCCGATGCGGATGGGCGCGGCGGCGATGGCGCCCGCGCGCTGCGGGGACGGCCCGAGCTCGTGCGTCGTGGGGAGCAGGGCGCACCGGGGCCCGATCCGCACGCGCTCGCCGACGTCGACGCGCGCGTTGCCGCCCACCAGCAGCTCCGCGTTGAGGAACGAGCCGGCGCCGACCGCGAGATCGCGCGGCGAACCGAGCAGCCGAATGCCGGGGTACACGCGCACGCGGTCGCAGCGCACCCCCGCGGCGCTCAGCAGGCGGCCCCGCATCCGCGGCGACCAGAGGGGCCAGGCCGCGACGGCCGTCGCGAGCGTCATGACGCGCCCCCGCCGGCCCGCGCGGGCAGACCGCGGAAGCCGTCGGCCGCCATCCCGCGGAGCACGGGCACCGCGGCCGCGATGGATGTGCGCGCAGGCGACCCTGCCGGGAGCGCCGCCTCGACGAGCCGCACGACATCGGCGCCGAGGCCGACACGGGGCCGCACGCACATCTCCGGCGTGCCCGCGAGCGCCATGAGCCCCTCGACCTTGCCCTGCGAGGCGAGCACGACGGCGGGGGTCGCGAACGGCAGCGCCATGACGGCGAGGTGCATGCGCCCCGTCACGACGATCTCGGCGCCGTCGACGAGGCCGCGCACCTCGGCGGGAGCGAGCGCCCGCTCCACGACCGCGACCCCCTCGGGCACGGCGCGGCGCAGCGCCTCCGACGCGGCGCGGTCGTCGACCGCCGTGCCGACGACGTGCGGCAGCACGACGACCCGCAGGCCGAGGTCGCGCAGACGCCGCACGACGACGGCGTAGTCGGCGACGAGGTCGGCGCGGCGCGCGATGCCCCCGCTCACGTTCACGACGGCATACGGGCCCGTGAGCCCCAGCTCGTCGCGGGCCGCGCGGTCGACTCCCGTCGCCGCGAAGACGACGTCGGCGACCGTACGGGTCGGCGCGATGCCGTCTGCCCGCAGCCGCTCGGCGCTCACGGGGTCGCGCGGCAGGATCTGCACGCCCGCCCGCCGGGCGGCGCGCAGGCTGCTGCGCGCCGCGCCGCGCGGCTCCTCCGACCAGCTGAACCCGAGGATGCGGCTGCTCGCCCCCGCGCGCACCGCCGCCTCGGCGACGACGGCGCGCATGACGGAGGCGCGCGGCTGATAGTGCCCGTCCATCGTGTCGGCGCCCAGCACGACGACCCACCGCGCGTCGGCCAGCAGCCGCGCGAACCGGGCCAGGTCGCGACGGCGGTCGTCGACGGTGCCGTAGAGCAGGCCGGGGAGCACGACGACGTCGGCCTGCTCGGCGTGCGCGCCGGCGAACGAGAACGCGCGCTCCGAGGAGGCGACGACGGTGACGTCGCCTCCGACGTTGTCGAGGAACGCCTCGACCATCGCCTGATCACCGATGTTCCCGCCGCCGGGAGGGGCGACGAGCACCACGCGCGTGCGCTGCTCGAACGGCACGGCGTCGCCGAACCCGGCGAGCGCGCCCGCGATGCGCCGCAGAGCGGATCGCCGTGTGGCACCGGACCTCAGGAGCGCGTCGCGCGCCATCCGCCGGGCCGACGAGGCCAGCGACGAGCGACGGGCGTCCGGGGTGCGGTCAGCCGACTCGAACATCCGCTTCCTCCTCGATCCTCTCGCCGCGCGCCCGTCGGTACGCCCGCGCGTGCAGGGCGCCGATGCGGGCCGCATCGCGCGCCGCGATGTCGGGACCCTCCGTGCAGAGCAGTCCCTCCGCCGCGACGGCCTCGAGATGAGCCGCGAGCACATCCGGAGTGAGCGCGCCGCGGTACATACGCACCCACCCGTGCCCGAGCTCGTCGGCGAGCAGGGCGTTGGCGCCCGAGTGCGGCACGAGCACGGGCCGCCCGAGCGAGGCCGCCACGAGCAGCGCCCCCGAATTGTGCATCTCGCGGTACGGCAGCACGACGAGGCTCGCTTCTCGTACCTCGCGCACGAGATCGGCGTCGTCGAGGTAGCGCAGCGAGAGCCCGATCCGCGGGTCGTCGCCCGCCGCCGCGCGCACGCGCTCCTCCTGGCCCGGATGCGCCCTGCCCGCGATGCGCAGGCTCAGGGCCGCGTCGTCGAGGCCCCGGAACGCCGCGATGAGCTCCTCGACGTTCTTGTACGGGCGGATGATGCCGAAGAACGCCACCCGCCCCGGAACCGCGGCGGGCTGCGGGAACGACGCGAACGCCTCGGCGTAGTGGCCGTGCGGGATGAGGACGACGTCGACGTCGCCTTCGGGTCGCGTCGTGTCGTTCAGCGCGATCCACAGGCGGGTCGCCGCGTCGATGCGGTCGAGCGCGCGGGCCTCCGCGGCGTCGCCCCGCTCGTGCGGCCGCGGATTGTGGAAGGTCCGCACGAGGGGGATGCCCCGCACCCGCAGCACGAGGAGCAGCGCGTCCATGAGGCGGCGCCGGAGGAAGGCGCGCGCCCGGCCCCTGCTGTCGCGCACCAGCAGCTCCGGCCAATGCACGTGCAGCACGTCGTAGCGCCCGCGCAGCGCTTCCGGCCAGCTGAAGTAGCGGTACTCGACGTCGTCGGGCGCTCCCTTCTCCAGGAGGTCGGAGAACTCCCCGACGCCCGGCGAGCGCCGCATCGACAGCATCACGATCATCCGTCGGCCTCCGTGTTCCATGCGTCCGTCCCCTCCTCGGCTGCCGCCCGCCGCCGGCGGGACCCGATCACCTGGCGTCCGATCCCGACCGTCTCGCGCACCTGCGCGCGGAAGCCGGGCAGCACGAGCGCCGTCGCCGCGGGCACCGCGAGCGCGATGCCCGTCGCGACGGCCAGCCCGCCGGTCGTGCCGCCGGGCAGCCAGGCCGCGCACACCGCGGCCGCCGCTCCCGCCGACACCGCGACGACCGTCATCCCGCGCAGCCCGTTGCGGAGCATGGCGCCCACGGGCGCGTCGGAGCAGCGGGCGAGCCACGCGAGGCTGGCCGGCCAGTACAGTGCGAGCGCCGCCGTGTAGGCCCAGGCCACCCCCGTCGCCCCCCACTGCGAGCCGACCACGACGACGACGATGCCGACGGGCCGCGTCGCGAGCGCGTAGAGCAGCTGCTGGCGGCCGAGCCCGAGGGCCACGAAGACCCACGAGCTGGCCTGCGTGGCCGCCTGGAACACCCCGCCGACGGCGAGCGCCTGGAAGAGGGGGGCGACGTCGCCCCATCCCCCGCCCAGCGCGACGCGCACGACCGCCTCGGGCTGCGAGATCGACACGGCCGAGACGACGCCGACGACGAGCAGGAGTGCGAACTGCCCCGCGAGGATGTAGCGCGCGAACCGGCGCGGATCGTCCTGCAGGCGGGCGAGCACGGGCACGGCGACGCGCGACGTCGGGATCTGCAGCTGATTCAGCGGCGCCGTCATGAGCTGGAAGGCCCGGTTGTACGAGCCGAGATCGACGGCGCCGAAGCGCAGGCCGATGACGACCGCGTCGACGTTGCGGCTCGCGTAGTTGAGCAGGTTCGCACCCGCGAGCGCCGCGCCGAAGCGGACGAGCGGGCGCACGGGCGTCGCCCTGCGATACGGGCCGGGCAGCCATCCGGTGAGCGCGACGCCGAGGACCAGCACGACCGCGGCCTGCACGACGACCTGCCACGCGAGCGCCCAGACGCCCGCGTCCGCGGCGGCGAGCGCGATCGCGGCGGCGAGCCCCGCGACCTGCCCCGTCGTCTCGGCGACGGCGAGGCGGCCGAACCGCAGCGACCGCGACAGGTCGGCCGAGAACTGCACCGACATGCCCCGCAGCAGCAGCGTCGCCGAGAACAGGACGACGACGGGCTGCAGCGCCGGCTCCCCGTAGAGCGCCGCCACGCCCCACGACGATGCCATGGCCGCGACGCACAGGAACGCCCCGATGAGCGTGTTGAGCCAGAACAGATTCGCGCGTTCGGCTGACCCGAGGGTGCGGGCCTGCACGGCCGCCTGCCCGAGGCCCAGATCGCGGACGACGTCGGCGATGCCCACCAGGGCGACGACCATCGCCATGAGGCCGTACTCGTGCGGCGTGAGCAGGCGCGCGAGCACGACGACGCCGGCGAGCTGGATGACGATGCGCGCGCCCTGCGCGGACAGCGTCACGACCGCCGCCCGCGATGCCGCCCCCGCCAGCGTCTGCGTCGTCATGCGCCGCCCCTCACTCCGCCGTCCGGGGCCGGCGTCGTGCGAGCGCACGGGCGATCGGCGCCGCGGCGGCGGCGAGCGCCCTGCGGTTCTCGTCGCCCGCGATCGGGAGCAGCAGCGCGACGTACAGCGCGCCGCCCACGACGGCCGCCGGCACGGCGAACGTCCAGAACGCGCCGGCCGACTGCGCCCACGGCGTCGGCTGCAGGAGCATCACGGCGGCAGCGACCGGGATGACCGCCACGAGGCAGCGCGCCACCTGCCCGACGTAGCGCCACACCGGCAGGTCGATGTACCGCCGCAGCAGCCACAGCCGCACGGGCCACAGCACCACGCGCGCCCAGCGCGACAGCGCGACCCCGAGCAGGCCGAGCGGCACGAGCGCGAAGACGAGCGCGATGCTCGCGACGCTCTGTGCGAGGGCGAGCCAGAAGGCGGTCTGCGCGTGCCCCGTCGCGACCATGACCGAGCGGTCGAAGTACATGGCCGTGCCGAGCGCCCATCCCGGGGCGAGCACCCAGAGGATCGGGACGGCCTGCTCCCATCCGCCGCCGAAGACGAACGGCACGACTTGGTCGGCCAGCGCCGCGACGAGGAAGAAGATCGGGAAGCTCACGGCCGAGGCGGCGAACGTCATCTGCCGGAAGATGCGGTTCAGGCGAGGCAGGTCGTCCTGCACCTTCGAGAACGTCGTCAACGAGACGCGCGCGATGACGGAGGTCACAAGCTCGACGAGGATCGTGCCGAGCCGCTGCGCGACGTAGTAGTAGCCGAGCTCTGTAGCCGAGAAGAACGCGCCGACGACGATCTTGTCGACGTTCGCTTGCACGGCGTCGAGCAGCTCCATGCCGAGCACGCTGACGCCGACCGTCCACAGACCGCGCAGCGACGCGACGGAGTACTCGAAGCGCGGACGCCACGTCGTCGAGGTCCACAGCACGACGACCGCGACGGCCGCCGTGCCGAGCGACTGCGCGACGAGCGCCCAGACGCCGCCGCCTAGCAGCGCCACCGGCAGGGCGACGGCCGCGCCCGCGATCGTGCCGATGGACTGCCGGATGGAGAGCGTCTTGAAGCCGAGCTCGCGCTCGAGCAGCGCGGCCGGCGTCTGCGACAGCGCCGTGATCGGCAGCGCGAGGGCGAGCACGGGCAGGACGTCGGCGAGGCCCGGCTCGTCGAAGGCCTCCGCGAGCGCGGGGGCCGCCAGCACGACGATGAGCGACAGCACGCCCGACATCCCGAGCGACGTCCAGAAGGCCGTCGAGGCGTCGACCGCCTCGACGCGGTCGCGCTGGATGAGCGCCTTGCTGAAGCCCGAGTCGACGAACACCTGCATGATCGCCATGAAGGCGCTCGCGAGCGAGATGAGGCCGAAGGCGTCGGGGGGAAGGAGCCGCGTGAGCACCGCGAAAACGCCCAGCATGAGCAGGCGCGACGACCAGCGCTCGGCGACGATCCAGCCGATCGAGCGCGTCGCCCGGCGGCCGAGTCCCTCGTCCCCGTCGTCGAGGATCATGCGCGGACGAGGACCCTCCTGGCGAACCGCGCGGCGCGGCGGCGGTTGCGGTACGTGGAGTCCGACACGCTCTGCGCGATCGCGGCGGGGCGCAGAGCCGACCACCACGTCGCGCCGGCACCGAGCGAGGCGTCGATCGCGAAATCGCGGCGGAGGGCGCGGCCGTACGGGCGCGCGACGCCCGTCATGGCCTTGCCGGAGTGGTTCTCTCCCGTGTCGACGTGGTAGACGGCGGCCCGGAACGGGATCGCGTGGAGCGTGCGTCCGCGCGCGGCATGCCACTCGACGGCGCCGTGGTGCGCGCCGAGCATGGCCTCGAGCCGCTCGCCGAACGCCTCGGCGACCTGCTCCTGGGTCGACGTCACGGTGAGGTCGTCGGGTATGCCGTACGCGGAATACGGCAGGATGTGGCACGTCCCGCAGATGCGGTTGAAGGCGTTCTGGGCGCGGTAGGCGTTGCGGGCTCGCGAGTACATCCAGCCGCGGTCGACGACCCAGCCCCGATCGTCCTTGCGGCCGGACAAGAAGGCCGCGAGGTCGCGGTGCACGAAGTCGTCGGCGTCGAAGATCATGACGTGATCGGGGGAATGCTCGCGCGCGGCTGCGAGCCCGATGCCGATCTTCGTGCCCTTGTCCCACACGAACGGCGCCCTGTCGGTGCGCGGGCCCGTGGCAGGCGCTGGCGCGGGGAAGTCGACGGGCACGAAGTGCACGCGCGGCGGTAGCTCGAACGACGGCCGCACGTTGCCGACGACGATGACGACGTAGTCGTCGCTCGTCTGGTTCGCCGTGGACGCCAGCGTGAGCCGCAGCAGCTCCTCGACGCGTCGGTAGTCCGCGGAGTTCTGCGGATGGCGGAGCGAGGTGATGAAGGCGAGCATCAGGTCGAGACCAGTCCTTCCACGAGGGAGCGGGCGTCGTCGACGCCGCTCGCGTACACGGCCGTCGAGAAGCCGCCCGTGTAGGCGTCGAAGACCGACCCGATCTTGCGGTAGCTGTTGTCGAGCACGATGTTCTCGATGCCGAGCAGGCACGCGAGCACGTGCGCGTGCAGACGGTCGACGACGACGAGGCGCGACCCCGCGTACAGGGCGACGGCGGCCCGGATGTTCTGCTCGTTGATGCGGGCGACGGCGTGCTCCGCGAGGCGGTGCACGATGCGCAGGCGCGGCGTGCCCCATCGCCGACTCGCCTGCACGAGGCGGCGGTCGAGGGCCGTCACGGCGCGGGCGATGCGCCAGCGCACGCCGGCCCATCCGCCGATCGCGCCCCAGTCGGTGACGCGCACGGGTCCGTCGCCGAGCCATCCGCGGCCGACGGCCGCGAGGCCCGATGCGCTCTCGTGGTCGGAGCGCGCGATGACGAGCACGTCGCCGTCGCGGCGGGGGCCCGCGTCGGCCGGCGCGTCCCACCCCAGCGCCATGTCGGCGCAGAAGCGCACCTGGGCCGACGGCAGCTGCACGCGCGCCCGCTCGATCGACTCGTCGTCGCGCAGCAGGACGAGGGCGTCGGGGTGAGCCGCGAGCGCCGCATCGGCGCGGGCGGCGCTCTCGTCCGACGAGAACAGGATCGACTGCGGCAGCTGGACGATGCGGTAGTCCGGCAGCTCCGCGAGGATGCGCTCCCGATGCGCCTGGTGCCCCGGCCAGAGGTCGCCGAAGTTGCCGCCGCCGTGCAGCAGCACGACGCCGCGCGGCATCGCGGCGCGCACGTCCTCGACGCGGTAGCCCCCGATGTCGGACGTGTACGCGACGCGGATGCCGATGTCGCGCAGGTAGGCGATCTCACCCGCCCAGATGAGCGAGTCTCCGACGTTGCGCTGGTTCGGCATGTCGAGGAGCGCGACGTCGCGCACATCTCCGATCGCCTCGAGCAGCGTCTGCCGTGTGCGCGCTCTCAGCGCCTCGAGCCGGCTCCGATCGCGGCCTGTCAGCATGTGCTCTCGTTTCTCCGGTGGGGCGGGATCCGATGGGCGCGTCGCGGGACGCGAAGTGCCGCATCGCGCCCGTCGATCCCCGACCATACACACACCCCGCAACCGGGCAACGGCCGAAACGGTCGAACTACCCATGCAGGGACCTCCCCATGATTCCCCGATCAGAGATCCTTTTCCAGCCTCTGCGAATTCCGATATCCGGGCATCTACCCTGCGCAGTTCTGCCGTTACGTGTTCGTTAACCAATGGAAAATCTCGTCGCGGACCGGGGTCGCGTCGGGCTACGGTGCCAACCACACGGGGGTGTCGCCAACGACGTGCCGGGCCCCACGGGATCGCAGCCGGATCATCCGGCTCGGAATGCCGAGGAGGAAGAGCACGATGAACACGCATGCCGCGACAGCACCGGACGGAGCAGGGCGGGCGTCCCTGCGGACATCGCCCAGGGCGACCGTCGTCGTGCCCTGCTTCAACGGCGAGGAGTTCGTCGCGTCCGCCGTCGAACGGCTGCTGCGCCAGTCCGCTCCGGCGCGGATCGTCGTCGTCGACGACGGATCGTCGGACGGCTCGGCCGACGTCGCCCGCGCCCTGGCCGACGTCCACGACAGCGTCGAGGCGATCGTGCTCCCCCGCAACGGCGGAGTCGCTGCGGCCCGCGAGGCCGCCGTCGCCGCCGCGTCGGGAGAGTTCGTCTGGTTCATCGACATCGACGACGAGTGGCCCGACGACGCCCTCGAGCGGATGATCGGCGCCGCCGACCGCTACGACGCCGACATCGTCTGCGCCGCCGCCGCCGTCGTCGCCCCGGGGCGAGCCACCCGGATGCTGCAGTCGAGCGCCAGCCCCCGCGTCCTCGCCGCTCGAGCGGCCCTCGCCGAGCTGCTGACGGGCGAGCTCACGGGGCACCTCTGGAACAAGCTCTTCCGGCGCGAGCTGGTCGCCCGCGTGCCGTTCACGCGGATCGCCCAGCACTCCGATCAGGCGATCGTCGCCCAGGCGCTCGCCGAGGCGACGCGCGTGGCGGTCGTGCCGGGGACGGTCTACACCTACCGCCTGCGGGAGGGGTCGATCATCCGCTCGAACCCGCGGCGGGCCGAGGCTCTGCGCGTGCTCGGCGACGTCGTCGGCGACGCGGCCGGGCGCGTGGGCCTCCGCGGCGGCGTGGAGCACCGCTACTACGAGGCGCGGTACCTGCATCTCTCCGGGTTCAAGGACGCGACGTCCGGCGCCTATCCCGCCGCCGACGCCCGCGTCCTCCTCGCCGACGTCCGATCGCGCATGAGCGCGGCCCATGCGCGTTCGCTCCTCCGCAAGGGCGACGCGCGGCGCGCGGCGCTCTACACGGCCGGATGGGCGTGGCCCGCCCTGCTGCAGCGCCTCCTCGACCGACCAGGCGCCCGCCTCTAGACCCGAACCCGACTCGACGACCCGAACTCGACGACCCGATCCATGCCCCCGCACACCGATCCGCGAGACGACAAGGAGACCGATCACGATGGCTGGTCTGAGAGTCCCCCTCCCCCCGCTCACCGAGGAGAGGCCGCGCAAGCTGATGCTCGCGGCCTCGACGGGCGGGCACATCGCGCAGCTCGTCCGCCTGGCGCGCGGCCTCGGCGCCGAGGACGACTCCCTCTGGGTGAGCTTCGACTCCCCGCAGACGCGGTCGCTGCTGGCGGGTCGGCGCACGCTCATGGTGCCGTACATCCGACCGCGCGACTGGCAGTCGACGCTGCTCGCGCACCTCGTGGTGCGGCACGCCCTCGCCGACGAGAGCTTCGACGCCGCCGTCAGCACGGGCGCCGCCCTCGCGCTCGCCGCGCTCCCCGCCGCGCGTATGAAGGGCATCCCCTCGCTCTACATCGAGAGCGTGTCGCGCGTCGACGGGCCGTCGATGACAGGGCGGATGCTGCACGCGTCGCACGCCTTCGACGTCCGTTCGCAGCACCGCACGTGGGCACGCGGCCGCTGGGGCGTGCACCCCAGCGTGCTCGAGACGTACACGACCGTGCCGCGGCTCTACTCGCCGTCGCACCCGCTGCGCGTGTTCGTCACGCTCGGCACCATCAAGGGCTACCGGTTCGACTCGCTCGTCGACGCCGTGCTCGCCTCCGGCATCGCGGGCGACCAGACGACGTGGCAGCTCGGCTACACGCCCCGCGACGATCTGCCCGGCCGCGTCCACACGCATATGGCCAGTGAGGACTTCGACCGCGCGGCCCGCGAGGCGGATGTCGTCATCACGCACGCGGGCGTCGGCACGATCATGGGGCTGCTCGAGATGGGCATCTACCCCGTCGCCGCCGTGCGCAGGCAGGCCCGCGGCGAGCACGTCGACGACCACCAGGCGCAGATCGCCCGGCTCATGAACGAGGCGGGCATCGGCGTCGCCGTCGAGACGGACGAGCTCGACGCCGCCGTGTTCGAGCGCGCCGCGGCGCTGCGGGTGATCTCCGGCACCGCCGACACCGCCGACCTGCCCCGATTCGCCGGCTGAGAGGACACCGTGATCGAGATCTACGTCCCCGCGATCGGCCAATACGACAACATCGGCGACGTCATCCTGCGACGCCGTCTGATCCGCTGGCTCCAGCCGCTCGGCCGGCTGCACGTCTTCGTGGGCGACTCCCCCGCGGGCTACGCCGAGGCGCTCGGGCTCGCCGACGACGACATCGTGTACCGCAGCTTCGCCGCGTTCTACCGCGACGCGGTGCGCGACGCGCTGCGCGGCCGCGCCTCGTACGTCTTCAAGCCGGGGGAGATCCAGATCACACTGGCCGGCCTCAAGGAGCATGTGAGCCTCGTGCCCCTGCAGCTCCTCGTCCGGGCGCGCGGCGGCGCCGTCATCCGCGTCGGCGCGGGCTCGAGGGGGTTCCGCCCCCTCGCCCGCGCGCTCATGCTGCCGTCGCTCTCGCTGACGGACCTCACCGTGTGGCGCGACCACCGCACGGCCCGGTTCCTCGGGACGGGGGGCGTCGGCCCCGACCTCGCCTTCGCCGAGGGCTCCGACCATCCGCGCGGCGACGAGGAGCGGACGCTGCTCGTCGTGTCGATGCGCGGCGACCGCCCTGTGCCGCCCGACGCGTGGTTCGACGGCGTGCGCGCGGTCGCAGAGCGGCGCGGGCTCGAGGTCGTCGCGATCGTGCAGGTGGAGCGCGATCGGCTGCACTCCGCGCTGCTCGCCGAGCGCCTCGGCGGACGGGTGCATCCCTGGCCGGACGCCGACCACGGCGGGCACGAGCTCGCCCTGCGGGAGCTCTATCGTCACGCAGCCGTCGTCGTGAGCGACCGATTGCACGTGCTCATCGCGGCGGTGACCGAGGGCGCTCCCGCCGCAGCCGCGCTCGTCGATGCGTCCGACAAGATCGACCGGCACTTCCGTGCGGCGTCGCTGCCCGACGTCAGCCTGCCGATCGCCTCGCGGCCGGCAGACGATGTCGACCGCTTCGTCGACGCGGCCGTCGACGACTGGCCGCGCTTCGCACGGGGACTCGAGACCGCGCGCGCAGAGCTCGAGGGCATCCGCGCGTCGGTGGAGCGCGTCCTCGCCCAGCCGCCGTCGCGTCGGCGCACCGTGTGGCACCTCGGCCGGCGCGGGGACGTCGCCGGAGGGATGACGCAGGTCGTCAACGCGTTCATCGCCTGGCCGTTCGAGGCGTCGCGCGTGCGGCTGCTCACGACGCGCGACGGCACCACGGGGCCGAAGGCCGTCCTGCTCTACCTGGGCGCCCTCGCGCGGCTGCCCTTCCTCGGCGCCCGGCGGAGCACCGTCGTCGCCGTGCACCTCTCGCAGGGAGGATCGTTCGTGCGCGAGGGGAGCCTGGAGCGCTTCGCGGCACTCCTCGGCTACCGGACCGTCGTGCATCTGCACGGCAGCAGCTTCGTCGACTACGCCGAGCGTCATCCCGCCCGCGTCGCCGGAGTGCTGTCGCGCGCCGACGCGATCGTCGCGCTGAGCGCCGAGACGCGCGACGCCGTGCTGCGCCTCGTTCCGACGGCGCGGGTCGAGATCGTCCCCAACGCCGTGCCCACCGGCACGACCCGCGGCAAGGAGCGGATGGTCGTCTTCGGCGGCTCCGTCGGCCGCCGCAAGGGCGTCGACGTGCTCGTCGAGGCCTGGCGGCTGCTCGGTCCCGTCGACGGATGGACGCTGCACATCGCGGGGCCGCTCGCCGAGCCCGACGTCGTCGTCGATGCGCCGGAGGGCGTCGTCGTGCACGGGGCGCTCCCCCACGACGCGCTGCTCGCCCTGCTCGAGCGCTCGGCGATCGCGGTGCTGCCCTCGCGCGACGAGGCGATGCCCATGTTCGTGCTGGAGGCTCTCGCGCGGCGCAACGCCGTCATCGCGAGCGAAGTGGGCGGCGTGCCATCGCTGCTCGACGGGGGCGCGGGAGCCCTCGTCCCTCCCGGCGACATCGCCGCCCTCGCCGCGGCGCTGCGCCGCATCGTCGACGACGACGCCGCGCGCGCGGCCCTCGCCGATGCGGGGTACGCGCGGTTCGACGAGCAGTTCTCCGCCCGCTCCGTGTACCCGCGCGTCGAGGGCCTCTGGCTCAGCGTCCTCTCCTGATCCCCTCCCCCTCCGAAGGAGCGCAATGCGACTTTCCGTCACCGGCTGCGGCTATCTCGGCGCCGTGCACGCCGCGGCCATGGCATCGATCGGGCACGAGGTCGTCGGCATCGACGTCGACGCGCGCAAGATCGACGCCCTCTCGCGGGGCGATGCTCCGTTCTTCGAGCCCGATCTGCCCGAGCTGCTGCGCGCGGGGGTGGATGGCGGCACGCTGCGGTTCTCGACCGACGCGGCGGAGGCACGCGGCGCGGCCGTGCACTTCATCGCGGTCGGCACACCGCAGCGGAAGGACGGCCATGCCGCCGACATGACGTACATCGATGCGGCGGTCGACGCCCTGCTGCCGCACCTGCAGCCCGGCGACATCGTCGCGGGCAAGTCGACGGTGCCGGTCGGCACCGCCGCCCGGCTCGCCGAGCTCATCGCGCCCGCGGGCGCCGTGCTGGTATGGAACCCCGAGTTCCTGCGGGAGGGGTGGGCCGTGGTCGACACGATCTCGCCCGACCGGCTCGTCGTGGGGGTGCCCGCAGGGCCCGAGGGCGAGCGGGCGGCCGACGTGCTGCGCGAGGTCTACCGGCCGGCGGTCGAGCGCGAGACGCCCTTCCTCGTCTCCGACTACGCCACGGCCGAGCTCGTGAAGATCTCCGCCAATGCCTTCCTCGCGACGAAGATCAGCTTCATCAACGCGATGGCCGAGATCGCCGAGGTCACGGGCGCCGACGTCACGCAGCTGGCGGATGCCATCGGGCACGACGCGCGCATCGGCCGGCGGTTCCTGTCGGCGGGGATCGGATTCGGCGGCGGCTGCCTGCCGAAGGACATCCGGGCATTCGCGGCGCGGGCGGAGGAGCTCGGACGGGGCGAGTCGGTCGCCTTCCTGCGCGAGGTCGACGCCATTAACCTGCGACGGCGCGAGCGGGCCGTCACCCTCACGCGCGAGGCGCTCGGCGGCGATGTCGTCGGCAAGCGGGTCGCCGTTCTCGGCGCCGCGTTCAAGCCGCACAGCGACGACATCCGCGACTCGCCCGCCCTCGATGTCGCCGTGCGGCTCAAGGGGCTCGGCGCCGACGTCGTCGTCACCGACCCTGCCGCCGTCGACAACGCACGCCGTGCCCATCCGCAGCTCGCGTACGCCGACGCGCGCGACGATGCGCTGCGGGGCGCCGAGGCGGTCGTGGTCGTCACCGAGTGGGACGAGTACCGCCGGGAGCTCGATCCCGTCCACGCCTCGTCGCTCGCGGCGGGCCGCGTCGTCGTCGACGGGCGCAACTGCCTCGACGCCGACGCCTGGCGTGCAGCGGGATGGGACTACCGCGGACTGGGGAGGCCCTGACGTGTCGGGCGCGACGCTCGAGCCGCTGTCGGCCGTGCCAGGGACCCGCCGGCGCGCGCCCTCCGATCCCGTGCCGTCCGCGGGCGGTCCGCCCGACCCCGGTTCACCGCGGGGTGCGGCATCCGGGTCGCGCCGTCGGCGTCCGCGACGTCGTCTGACGCCGCGACGGCTTCTCGCGCGCATCGTCGGATGGGCCGCCGCGGCGGGTCTCGTCGTCGTGCTCGCCGGGCTGCCGCTCTACGTCTTCCCACCCGTCGACGAGATGCCCGCCGAGACCGACCTCGTGTACGTCATCGGCCCGCCGACCGTGCAGCGCACCTCGGCAGAGCGGGCGCTGCACCTGGAGGGCGTCTCCGACCTCGCGCTCTACTCCACGTCCGACCACGGCGGGTGGAGCGCCGAGGCGCTGCCCGTGTGCGAGGAGGAGGGTGTGGTATGCGCGCACCCCGAGCCGTACACGACGAAGGGCGAGGCGATGTTCCTCACGGACTTCGCCGCCGAGCACGGCGTCGCGTCGACGGTCGTCCTCACCTTCACGCCGCACGTCGCACGCACGCGGTACATCTTCGACCGCTGCTACGGGGGCGACGTCACCGTCGTCGCCGTCGACCAGAAGCTCAACGTGCTCGAGTGGATGTACCAGTACGCCTACCAGACGGCGGCGTTCGTCAAGGCGATCGCGACACCGTGCGACGCGCTCGACGAATGAGCGCTCACTCCTCGCCGTCGCGTTCCCACGGCCAGTGCGGCGGGCGCGCCTGCGTGCGCCGGACCGCGATGCCGGCCCACGCCGCGATCGCCGCGGCCAGCGCGATCGCGAGCACGGGCCATCCGATCACGACCGCCCCGACGGCGGCGGTCGCCGCCGCGAGGTCGGCGCCGAACACGAGGGCGAGCAGCCACAGCGCGGCGGCGTAGCCGACCACGACGGCGAGCACGACGCCGACGGTCGCGGGGTAGCGCGGGCGGGCGGACCGGAGGACCGGGAAGAGGGCGCCGCCGAAGACCGCCACGCTCGCGACGACGGCGAGCACCCCCGGCACGATCTCGATGCCCGGCGTGGCGATGACGTCGGACGAGGTCAGGAGGCTGCCGAATCCGAGCAGGCACACGACGAGCGCCCCATACCCGGAGACGGCGAAGGCGAGGAGCATCCCCGCGGGGAACCCCTCGCCTTCGCGACGCGGCCCGGTCACGCCGACAGCTGCGGCCCGGCCTCGAGCGTGCGCTCGTACTCCTCCTGCGCCTCGGCGTTCTGCGCGGCGACCTTCGCGCCGCGGCGAGCGGCCCAGGCGCCGAACCAGATCGTGATCTCGCGCGCGATGACGAACGCCGCGATCGCGACAGGAGACACGAGCGCCGTCACGACGAGAGCCTGGCCCTGGTCGGGGCTGAGCATCCAGAACGGCGCGGCGAAGAGCTGACCGAGCAGGTGGCCGCCGTACGCGATCACGCCGACGAAGAAGCCGAGCGTCACCCAGGTGCCCCAGCGCGCGCGGTTGACGAGCGCGCCGAGCAGCCAGAATCCGAGCCAGAACACGACGACGGGCACCCACAGCGAGGCGCTCGTCGCGAGCTGGACCGCCACGGTGCCGATCGTCGACAGGTCGACCTGGCCGAGCACGGCCAGCCAGCCGATCGTCGCGGCGGCGTACAGGACGGCGAACACGAGGGCCGCGACGAGGCCGATGAGGCCGGCCGCCCCGCGGTTGCCGCGCACCTTGGGCGGCTCCGGCGCCTGCACGAAGATCGGCTGCGGCGCGGCGGGGGCGACGGCGGCCGCCGGCACGACCGGCTCGCTCGCGGTCACGGCCGGCTCCGGATCGGCCACGGGCTCCGACGTCGAGAACGTCTTCGTCTCCGCGGGCTCGAACCACGGGTCGCGGCGCGGCGCGGCCTCGACGTCGGCGGGCTCCGGTGCCGTGAGCGGCGTGCCGGTCGCCGCGGCGTGCCGGCGCTCGAACTCCTCCAGCTCAGCGGCGAGGGCGGCGTAGTCGGGCTCGCCGTCGCCGTCGTTGTCGACGGGGGTCGCGGAGGTGCCGGCGGGCGTGGCGGTGGCGGAGCTCGCCGGGGTGGCGGGCGCTGCGGCGGCCTCCGGCTCGGCGGCCGCGGCGGCGGTCTCGGGCTCGCGGGACGCCGTCGACGGGGGCACCTCGTCGGCCGTGTCAGCCGCCGCCGACCGCTGCTCGGGCTCCGAAGGGGAGGCGTCCGACGCGTCCGCGTGGTGGACGTCGTGCGCGTCTGCCGCGGTCGCGGACTCCACGGCGTCGGCCGAGTCGACGTCCGCCGACTCCTCGATGGGATCGCCGGTGCGCGGGTCGCGTGCCGAACCCTGGGCGTCGCTCATCAGAAGCACTCCTCACAGCGGGGACTCTCCCCTGCCGTGAGGATATCCGGCGGTTCCGGCGCGTCGACGGAGCCTCGCCGCGGAATGTCGCGGATGTCAGGCCGGCTCGGGGGTGATCGAGCGCAGCCAGTCGAAGAAGTACTGCACGGCCCCGGCGATCCAGTCGCCGACGAGATGGAGGGAGGGGAGGGCGATCCACACGATGCCCGCGATCACGGCGAGCACGATCATCCCCACGATCCATGTCGCCGCCGTGCTCCGTCCCCCGATCGCCATGGGTCCAGGGTAGGACCGTCCGCACCCGCCGCGCCGTCCGACGCCCCGTCAGGTCGGGCATCACCCGTACCGCGAATCGGACCCGTGCGCCAGGAGTCGTCTGGAGTGACCGACACGCGCACACCCGCCCCGGCCATCCGAGTGTCAGCCGCGCCCGCCGCAGCGACGCCGCCCCTGCCGCGCGACCCGGCGATCCGCCCGCAGACGCCGAGAGGCCCCGGGGCGGAACCCCGGGGCCTCTCGCGACTGCGCGTCAGGTCAGTTGTAGCTGCCCGGCGTGAAGTCGTCGGTCGTGAACGCGTCGAAGTCGACGAACGAGTAGTCGCCCTCCGCGTACGCGCCGTCGGACGCGAAGATGCGGTTGGGGTACCGCTCCGTCTTCGCCTCCTCCGTCGCCTCGACCACGACGTCCCGGTACTTCGAGAGCCCGGTGCCGGCGGGGATGAGCTTTCCGATGATGACGTTCTCCTTGAGACCGATCAGCGGATCGCGCTTGCCCTGCATGGCCGCCTCGGTGAGGACGCGCGTCGTCTCCTGGAACGACGCGGCCGACAGCCACGACTCCGTCGCGAGCGACGCCTTCGTGATGCCCATCAGCTCCGGACGACCAGACGCGGGGCGCTTGCCCTCGGCGATCGCCGCGCGGTTGATGTCCTGGTAACGGCGCATGTCGACCATCTCGCCGGGCAGCAGGTCGGTCTCGCCGTGGTCGACCACGGTGACCTTCCGCAGCATCTGGCGCACGATGACCTCGATGTGCTTGTCGTGGATCGGCACACCCTGCGAGCGGTACACGCCCTGCACGCCGCTCACGAGGTACTTCTGCACCTCGCGGGCGCCCTGCACGCGCATGATCTCCTTCGGGTCGCGCGTGCCGACCTGGATGGAGTCGCCCACCGTGACGTGCTGGCCGTCCTCGACGAGGAGGGTCGCACGCTTCAGGACGGGGTACACGACCGGCTCATCGCCGTTGTCGGGCGTGAGGATGACCTTCTTCTGCTTCTCGGTCTCCTCGATCGTGATGCGGCCGTCCGCCTCCGCGATGGGCGAGGCGCCCTTCGGGGTGCGGGCCTCGAACAGCTCCTGCACGCGGGGAAGACCCTGCGTGATGTCGTCCGCCGACGCCGAGCCACCGGTGTGGAACGTGCGCATCGTGAGCTGCGTGCCGGGCTCGCCGATCGACTGGGCCGCGATGATGCCGACGGCCTCGCCGATGTCGACGAGGTTGCCCGTCGCGAGCGAACGACCGTAGCAGCGTGCGCAGACGCCGACGGCCGAGTCGCAGGTGAGCACCGAGCGCACCTTGATCGAGCTGACGCCGGCCTCGACGAGGGCGTCGATGAGCACGTCGCCGACGTCCTGTCCGGCCTGGGCGAGGACGGTACCGTCCTCGGCGACCACGTCGACCGCGAGGCTGCGGGCGAACACCGAGTTCTCGACGTTCGCGTCGCGCACCAGCTCGCCCGAGGCGTCCGCCGCGGCGATCGGGTACTCGAGGCCCTTCGACGTGCCGCAGTCCTCCTCGCGGATGATGACATCCTGCGAGACGTCGACGAGACGACGCGTGAGGTAGCCCGAGTCGGCCGTACGGAGGGCCGTGTCGGCCAGACCCTTTCGGGCACCGTGCGTGGCGATGAAGTACTCCGCCACCGACAGCCCCTCGCGGTACGAGGAGATGATCGGGCGCGGGATGATCTCGCCCTTCGGGTTGTTCACGAGACCGCGGATACCCGCGATGTTGCGGATCTGCAGCCAGTTACCACGTGCACCCGACGACACCATGCGGTTGATGGTGTTGTCCTCGGGGAAGTTGGCGCGCATCTCCTTCTGGATCTCGTCGGTCGCCTCGGTCCAGATGCGGACGAGCTCCGTGCGGCGCTCCTCGTCGGTCGTGAGGCCCTTCTCGTACTGAGCCGTGACCTTGGCGGCCTGCTGCTCGTACTTCGCGACGATCTCGCCCTTGTTGGGGGGCGTGAGGATGTCGCTCAGCGCGACCGTGACACCCGAGCGGGTGGCCCAGTAGAAGCCGGCGTCCTTGATCTTGTCGAGCGTCTCGGCGACGACGACCTTCGGGTACTCCTCGGCCAGCTTGTTGACGATCTGCGAGAGCTTGCCCTTGTCGGCCTGCTCGCGCACGAAGGGGTAGCCCTTCGGCAGCTGGTCGTTGAAGATCGCCTGGCCGAGCGAGGTGTCCACGAGGCCGCGGGCCTCGTAGTCCTCGGGCGCCTGGCCCTCGAGGAAGGTCAGGCCGGGGACCTTGATGCGGACCTTCGCCTGGAGGTCGAGCGTGCCCTCCTCCTTGGCGAGCTGCGCCTCCCACACGGAGCCGAACACGCGGCCCTCGCCGACCGCGCCGTTCTTCAGCGTGGTCAGGTGGTGCAGGCCGATGATCATGTCCTGCGAGGGCAGGGTCACCGGACGGCCGTCCGAGGGCTTCAGGATGTTGTTCGAGGCGAGCATGAGGATGCGCGCCTCGGCCTGGGCCTCGACCGACAGGGGAAGGTGCACGGCCATCTGGTCGCCGTCGAAGTCGGCGTTGAACGCCGCGCAGACGAGCGGGTGGAGCTGGATGGCCTTGCCCTCGACGAGCTGCGGCTCGAACGCCTGGATGCCCAGACGGTGCAGCGTGGGCGCGCGGTTGAGGAGCACGGGGCGCTCGCGGATGATCTCCTCGAGCACGTCCCACACCTCGGGACGCGTGCGCTCGACGGCGCGCTTGGCGGCCTTGATGTTCTGCGAGTGGCCGAGGTCGATGAGGCGCTTGATCACGAACGGCTTGAACAGCTCGAGCGCCATCTGCTTGGGCAGACCGCACTGGTGGAGCTTGAGCTGCGGGCCGACGACGATGACCGAACGGCCAGAGTAGTCCACGCGCTTGCCGAGCAGGTTCTGGCGGAAGCGACCCTGCTTTCCCTTGAGCATGTCGCTCAGGGACTTCAGGGCGCGGTTGCCGGTTCCCGTGACGGGGCGGCCGCGGCGGCCGTTGTCGAACAGCGCGTCGACGGCCTCCTGCAGCATGCGCTTCTCGTTGTTCACGATGATCTCGGGCGCGCCGAGGTCGAGGAGGCGCCGCAGACGGTTGTTGCGGTTGATCACGCGGCGGTAGAGGTCGTTCAGGTCGCTCGTCGCGAAGCGGCCGCCGTCGAGCTGCACCATGGGGCGCAGCTCCGGCGGGATCACCGGGACGACGTCGAGCACCATCGCGGCCGGCGACATGCCGGTCGCGAGGAACGACGACACGACCTTGAGGCGCTTGATCGCGCGGATCTTGCGCTGGCCCTTGCCCTCGGCGATCTGGTTGCGCAGCGACTCGGCCTCCGCGGCCAGGTCGAACTCGGCGAGACGGCGCTGGATGGCCTCGGCGCCCATGTGGGCGTCGAAGTACTGGCCGAAGCGGTCCTGCAGCTCCTGGAAGACGTCGTCCTCCGCCTTGAGCTCGCCGACCTTGAGGGAGCGGAACTCCTCCCACATGCGCTCGAGCTTCGCGACCGACTCGTCCGCGCGCTTGCGGATGAGGGCCATCTCCTTCTCGGCCGCGTCGCGGACCTTCTTCTTCTGGTCGGCCTTGGCGTCCTCGGCCTCGAGCGCGGCGAGCTCCTCCTCCAGCTTCTGGAGGCGGGCGGCGATGCGGGCATCGCGGCGGTCGCCGAGGTTCTTGATCTCGAGACGCAGGTTGTTCTCGTGAGTCGGCATGTCGCGGTGACGCGCCTCCTCGTCGACCGAGATCACCATGTACGCGGCGAAGTAGATGACCTTCTCGAGGTCCTTCGGCGCCATGTCGAGGAGGTAGCCGAGGCGCGAGGGCACGCCCTTGAAGTACCAGATGTGCGTGACGGGCGCGGCGAGCTCGATGTGGCCCATCCGCTCGCGGCGCACGGAGCTCTTGGTGACCTCCACGCCGCAGCGCTCGCAGACGATGCCCTTGAAGCGCACGCGCTTGTACTTGCCGCAGGCGCACTCCCAGTCGCGGCTGGGGCCGAAGATCTGCTCTCCGAAGAGGCCGTCCTTCTCGGGCTTCAGCGTGCGGTAGTTGATGGTCTCGGGCTTCTTGACCTCGCCGAAGGACCAGCGACGGATGTCGTCGGCGGTGGCCAGGCCGATGCGAAGCTCATCGAAAGTTGTTGCGTCGAGCAATTGATTCTCCTGTTTGGAAATCTCTGTGTCGGCTGACCGGGTCAGATCTCGTCGATCGAGGCGGACTCGAAGCGGCTCGAGATGTTGATGCCGAGCTCCTCCGCTGCGCGGAAGGCCTCGTCATCGGTGTCGCGGAGGTTGATCGCCTGGCCGTCCGCCGAGAGGACCTCGACGTTCAGGCAGAGCGACTGCATCTCCTTCATGAGCACCTTGAACGACTCGGGGATGCCGGGCTCGGGGATGTTCTCGCCCTTGACGATGGCCTCGTACACCTTCACGCGGCCGAGGATGTCGTCCGACTTGACGGTGAGGAGCTCCTGCAGCGCGTACGCGGCACCGTAGGCCTCGAGGGCCCACACCTCCATCTCGCCGAAGCGCTGGCCGCCGAACTGCGCCTTCCCACCCAGCGGCTGCTGCGTGATCATCGAGTAGGGGCCCGTGGAGCGCGCGTGGATCTTGTCGTCCACGAGGTGGTGCAGCTTCAGGATGTACATGTAGCCGACCGAGATGGGAGCCGGGTAGGGCTCGCCCGTGCGGCCGTCGAACAGCTGCGCCTTGCCGGAGCTGCCGATGAGGCGGTCGCCGTCGCGCGTGACGTTCGTCGAGTCGAGTAGACCCGCGATCTCCGCCTCGTGCGCACCGTCGAACACGGGCGTCGCCACCTTCGTGCCGGGGGCGACCTCGCGGGCCTCCTCGGGCAGGTGGATGGCCCACTCGGGCTCGCCCTCGATCTTCCAGCCCTGCTTGGCGATCCATCCGAGGTGCGTCTCGAGCACCTGGCCGAAGTTCATTCGACCGGGGATGCCCATCGGGTTCAGCACGACGTCGAGCGGCGTGCCGTCCGCGAGGAACGGCATGTCCTCGACGGGGAGGATCTTCGCGATGACGCCCTTGTTGCCGTGACGGCCGGCGAGCTTGTCGCCCTCCGTGATCTTGCGCTTCTGGGCGATGTAGACGACGACGCGGCGGTTGACGCCCGAGCCGAGCTCGTCGTCGCCCTCCTCGGCGTTGAACTCCTTGACCGCGATGATCGTGCCCTGCTCGCCGTGGGGCACCTTGAGCGACGTGTCGCGGACCTCGCGGCTCTTCTCGTTGAAGATCGCACGGAGCAGGCGCTCCTCGGCCGAGAGCTCGGTCTCGCCCTTGGGCGTGACCTTGCCGACGAGGATGTCGCCGGGGCGGACCTCGGCGCCGATGCGGATGATGCCGCGCTCGTCGAGGTCCTTGAGGAGCTCGGGGCTGACGTTGGGGAGATCGCGCGTGATCTCCTCCTTGCCGAGCTTGGTGTCGCGGGCGTCGACCTCGTACTCCTCGATGTGGATCGAGGTGAGGGTGTCGTCCTTCACCAGGTTCTGGCTGAGGATGATGGCGTCCTCGAAGTTGTGGCCCTCCCACGACATGAACCCGACGAGGAGGTTCTTGCCGAGCGCGAGCTCGCCGTTCTCCGTCGCGGGGCCGTCCGCGATGACCTCGCCGACCTCGACGCGCTCGCCGACGTTGACGATGGCGCGCTGGTTGTAGCAGTTGCCCTGGTTCGAGCGGTCGAACTTGCGCAGGAAGTAGTCGCGGCGTCCGCCCTCGTCCAGCTGGACGGAGACGTAGTCGCTCGTGACATCCGACACGACGCCCGCCTGGTCGGCGATGATCGAGTCGCCCGCGTCGACGGCCGCGTAGCCCTCCATGCCCGTGCCGACGAGCGGCGACTCGGCGACGAGGAGCGGGACGGCCTGACGCTGCATGTTCGCGCCCATGAGGGCGCGGTTCGCGTCGTCGTGCTCGAGGAACGGGATGAGCGAGGTGCCGACCGACACCATCTGGCGCGGCGAGACGTCCATGTAGTCGATCTCGGCAGCCGTGATGAGGTCGACCTCGCCCGAGCCGCCGCGCTGACGCGCGAGCACGCGCTCGTCGGCGAAGGTGCCGTCCTGCGCGAGCACGGCGTTCGCCTGGGCGACGTTGAAGCGCGTCTCCTCGGCGGCCGTCAGGTAGTCGATGTCGGTCGTGACGCGGCCGTCGACGACGCGGCGGTACGGCGTCTCGATGAAGCCGAACGCGTTGATGCGCGCGAACGACGCGAGCGAGCCGATGAGGCCGATGTTCGGGCCTTCCGGCGTCTCGATGGGGCACATGCGGCCGTAGTGCGAGGGGTGCACGTCGCGGACCTCGACGCCCGCGCGGTCGCGCGAGAGGCCGCCGGGGCCGAGCGCCGACAGGCGGCGCTTGTGGGTCAGACCCGCGAGCGGGTTGTTCTGGTCCATGAACTGCGACAGCTGCGAGGTTCCGAAGAACTCCTTGATCGCGGCGACGACGGGGCGCACGTTGATCAGGGTCTGCGGCGTGATCGCCTCGATGTCCTGGGTGGTCATGCGCTCGCGGACGACGCGCTCCATGCGCGACAGACCCGTGCGGACCTGGTTCTGGATGAGCTCGCCGACGGCGCGGATGCGGCGGTTGCCGAAGTTGTCGATGTCGTCGACCTCGATGCGCAGGTCGACGATCTCGCCGCCCTTGCGGACGCCCTCGAACGTCTCGTCGCCGCGGTGCAGGCGGACGAGGTACTTGATCGTCGCGACGATGTCCTCGACCGTGAGCACCGAGTCGCCGAGCGGCTTGTCGATGCCGAGCTTCTGGTTCAGCTTGTAGCGGCCGACCTTCGCGAGGTCGTAGCGCTTGGGGTTGAAGTAGAAGTTGTCGAGCAGCGAGCGCGCGGCCTCTGCCGCCACCTGCTCGCCCGGACGCAGCTTGCGGTAGATGTCGCGGAGCGCCTCCTCCTGCGTGAGGATGGTGTCCTTCGCGAGGGTCTCCTCGATCGAGGCGATGCCGGCGAACTCCTCGAGGATGTCGTCGCTCGAGAGGCCGAGGGCCTTGAGGAACACCGTGACCGACTGCTTGCGCTTGCGGTCGATGCGCACGCCGACCTGGTCGCGCTTGTCGATCTCGAACTCGAGCCAGGCGCCGCGGCTGGGGATGATGCGCGACGAGACGATGTCCTTGTCGGAGGTCTTGTCGGGCGTCTTGTCGAAGTACACGCCGGGCGAGCGGACGAGCTGGGACACGACGACACGCTCGGTGCCGTTGATGATGAACGTGCCCTTGTCGGTCTGCAGCGGGAAGTCGCCCATGAAGACCGTCTGCGTCTTGATCTCACCGGTCTGGTGGTTCATGAACTCGGCCTCGACGTAGAGCGGGGCCGCGTAGGTCTTGCCGCGGTCCTTGCACTCCTCGATCGTGTACTTCTCGGGCTCGAGGTAGGGGTTCGTGAACGAGAGCTGCATCGTCTCGCTCAGGTCCTCGATGGGCGAGATCTCCTCGAAGATCTCGTCGAGGCCGCTCCGCTCGGGCACGTCCGTGCGGCCGGCGGCCTTGGCCTCGGCGACGCGCGCCTTCCAGGCCTCGTTGCCGACGAGCCAGTCGAACGACTCGGTCTGCAGCGCCAGCAGGTCGGGGACCGTGAGCGTGTCGGAGATCTTGGCGAACGAGAGGCGGGATGCTCCGCGTCCGTTCTTCGGTGTGGTGGTGGATGCGTTGCGCGCAGCAGCCAAGGGGAAAACCTCCATGAGCCCCGCTCGCGGGGCCGCTAGATTCCTTGTCGACAGGTGAGGTGCGCCGACGGTCTATCCTGTGAATCGCACGCCGCTATCTGCGGGGAGTCACGGGATCCAGCCGACCACCATATGAAGGCATGGAAAACCCATCGGAGCGCAAATATCGACTATAGCCGCTCTGACGCGCCACGGCAAGCCGAATCCTTGACCTCGGCACGCCCCTCCGGTATAACCGCGCGCGGCCGGCATCCGGCGGCGCTGTTCGCGCCGTGCCCCGCCCCTCACGCTTCGCGCTTCGCCCCTCGCCAGGCGCGCTTCGCCAGGCGCGCTTCGCCAGTGCGGATGTCGGGCCCGCGCCGCTTCGCCAGTGCGGAAGTCGGGCAAAAGGCCCCGAATGACGCACATCCGCACTGGCGAATCTGCGACCGACGCACATCCGCACTGACGAACAACGTGCCGCGCACCCACCACCGCCCACGCGCCGCAACGCACCCACGCAGCGTCCGGGCGTCATCGGCGGATGGCGAGGGTCGCGTGGACGACGATGCCGGCGGCGAGCGCCCAGAACGCCGCGCCGATCCCGAATGCCGACACCCCGCTCGCAGCGACGAGGAACGTGACGACGGCGGACTCCCTGTCGCCGCGCTCCGCGCTCGCAACCGCGCCCGTGAGCGAGGCGCCGAGCGTCGGGACGAGCGCGAGCCCCGCGACCGCGGCGAGAACGGAGGGCGCCGCACCCGTGAGCGTCGTGAGCGCCGTCGCGATCGCGGCGAGTCCGAGGTACACGACCGCGGCGACGCGCACCGCGCGCCAGCGCTGCCCGGCGTCCGGATGGGCATCGGGAGACGCGGCGAGCGCGGCCGTGATGGCGGCGAGGTTGATGGCGTGGCCCCCGAACGGCGCGCCCACGATCGTGCCGATGCCCGTGACCGCCATCGACTCGCGCCAGGGCGCGCGGTAGCCGAACGACGAGAGCACGGCGACGCCCGGGACGTTCTGGGAGGCCATCGTCACGACGTAGAGCGGCAGCGCGATGCCGACGACGGCGCTCGCCGACAACGTCGGCGCGGTGAGGTCGAGGACGGGCAGGATGGGCCCCTGCACTCCCCCGCCGAGGACGGCGTGCACGCCCAGCACGGCGAGGCCGACCGCGAAGGCGGCCGGAGACGCCCCGCGCGGCGCGATGCGCAGCAGCACGAGCCAGACGACGACGATCGGGAGCACCGAGAGCGGGTCGTCGACCACCCCGCGGACGGGTGCGAGGCACAGCGGCACGAGCACGCCGGCGAGCATCGCCTGCGCGATCGGCGCGGGGATGGCCGCGACGAGGCGCGCGAGGCGCGGCCAGAGCCCCGTGAGGACGATGAGCGCGCCCGCGACGGCGAAGGCGCCGACGGCGGCCGGCCATCCGCCCTCCGGCACGGCGCCCGCCGCGAGAAGCGCCGCGCCCGGCGTCGACCATGCGAGCACGACGGGGAGGCGCGTGCGCTGAGCGAGCCACAGCATGCCGAGCGCCTGCGTCAGACACAGCGCGACGAGGCCGCTCGCGGCCTGCACGGGCGTCGCGCCCACCGCCTGGAGGCCCGCGAGCACGACCGCCGATGAGCTCGCGAACCCGACGAGCGCGGTGGTGACTCCCGCGAGCACGACGCGGCCGCGATCATCCGTCATGCCGCCAGCGTAGGGGCGCGCGGTGTCGCGGATGTTTCGATGTCGGCGGCCGGCCGTAGCCTGGCGCCGTGATGGGGATGGCCGAGCCGTGCGCCTTCTGCGGCGAACCCGACCGCGTGCGCGCCGGCGGGCGCGCGGCGTGTGCCGCGTGCGGATGGGTCGTGGGCGACGTGCCCGACCACGACCTGCCGCCGCCGCGCGTCGAGGTCGTCTACTACGTCCGCTACGCCGACCGCATCAAGATCGGGACGACCGCCGATCCACGGCGGCGGCTGAGGGTCATCCGGCACGACGAGCTGCTCGCGTTCGAGCGCGGCGGGCGGCCGGTCGAGCAGGCACGGCACGCGCGCTTCGCCCACCTCCGCGAGGGCGGCGAATGGTTCACGGCGGCGCCGGACCTGCTCGCGCACATCGCGACGCTCGGCGGGGAGCCGTGGCGGCGGCACGCCCGTTGGCTCGCGGCAGCCTACCGGCGGTGACAGGCGCCGCGCCCCGGTGACAGGCGCCGCGCGCCCGGGCCGGGCCAGCGCGACGCGAGCCAGCGCGACGCAAGCCGGCGCGACCCAAGCCAGCGCGACGCGAGCCGCGCGGCGCGCGACGCGAGAGGATGGGCGCATGGGACGGCAGCGACGCGACGCGCACGACGAACCGCAGGCGAGGCTGTCGGATGGCGCGATCGCCCGCATCGCGCCGGGCGAGTTCGGCGGCGGCTGGGAGCTGATCGTCGACGGCACGCCGCAGTCGCACGTCGATCTCGACGACCCCTCCCACCTCCACTTCGAGTACGTGGCGCGCATGGGAGCCGTCATCGACCAGCTGCCCTCCGGGCCCCTCACGGCCGTGCACCTCGGCGGGGGAGGGCTGACCATCCCGCGCTACATCGCCCACACGCGACCCGGCTCCCGCCAGCAGGTGGTCGAGCTCGAGCAGGCGCTCGTCGACCTCGTGCGCGAGCACCTCCCCCTGCCGCGCGGAGCGGCCATCCGCGTGCGCATCGGCGACGCTCGCGCCGGCGTCGCACGCCTCCCCGACAGCATGACGGGGTCGGTCGATCTGCTCGTCTCCGACGTGTACTCGGGCGCGCAGACGCCCGCGCACCTCACGACGATCGAGTTCTACCGCGAGGCGGCGGCCCTCCTCGCTCCCGCCGGCGTCCTCCTCGTCAACGTCGCGGACGGCGCGGAGCTCGCCTTCGCACGTCGTCAGGTGGCGACCATCCGCGAGGTGCTGCCGCACGTCGTCGTGCTCGCCGAGGTGCAGGTGCTGAAGGGCCGCCGGTTCGGCAACCTCGTCGTCGCGGCGTCCGCCGCTCCGCTCCCCACCGAGTGGCTGCCCCGTCTCATGGCAGCGGGCCCGCACCCCGCGAAGGTGGCCGAGGGGCGCGAGATCGACGCCTTCGTGCGCGACGCCGTGCCCGCGACCGATGCCGATGCGACCGCGTCGCCCAAGCCCTCGGCGACGCTCTTCGAGCGGTAGGTGCCGATCCCGACGTGCCCGGTGTGCCGGGCGGGATGATCGCGCGACGGCATGCACACTGGATGGGCGACCGCGCGGAAGGGACCAGGGAATTGAGCTTCATCCACGGATACGACCCCGAGACCCTTCGAGAGATCGTCGACCCGGCGGAGTGCCGAGAGCGCCTCGCGGAGATCGGCGTGCAGCGCAGCCTGCCGGCGCTCCTCGAGAGGGTGTGGCTGCTCAAGGTGCTCGGCGAGCTCGACGAGGCGCTGTCCATCGCCGAGCAGGCCGTGCGCGTCGCGCGGATGGCCGGCACGCGCAAGGACCTCCTGCGTGCCCGCGTGCTGCACGCCACCGTCCAGCAGTTCCGGAGAGCGTACTCCGCGGCCGAGCACGAGCTGTCGACGTGCGTCGAGGAGGCCGAGGGGCAGGGCTGGGCCGGGATCGCCGCCTTCGCGCTGCAGCACCGCGGCAAGACCCGCTTCGACTCGGGCGACTACGACGGCGCGCGTCGCGACTTCAAGCGCGTGCTGTTCCTCCGTCAGGAGATGAACGCACCCGACGACCAGCTCGAGGCGACGATGGCCGCCGTCGAGGCCGCCGAGCTGCGACGCTCCCGCTCGGCTGTCGCCAGCTGACGTCGACGTGCGGAGAGCCCGTCGCACGGGCCCTCCGCACACGCGCTCACCGGCGGGCGGCCTCCCACAGCGTTGCCCATGCCTCCGGGCCGAGGTCCCGCGGAAGGGCCCTCGGATCCACGCCCGCACCGCGCAGCGCCCGCGCGAGGTCGGCGCGGCGCGCCCCGGTCGCGCGGTGCGCGATGTCGGCGACGCCCTGTCCTCGACCGGCGAAGACGAGGCCCGCGAAGCGCTCGTAGGCGCGGCGGTGCGCCGTCGCGACGAGAGGTTGCGGACGGCGCGAGATGGACAGGAGACCGCCGTCGACGGCGGGGCGCGGCACGAACCCCGCCGCAGGCACGCGACCGTGCAGCGCGAAGCGGAACCATGGAGCCGCCTGGGCGGTCATGAGCGTCGCCCCGCCGACCCCGGCGCGCTTGCGGGCGACCTCCCACTGCGTGAGCAGGATGGCGTCGCGCCAGCCGGGCTGTCCGAGGAGGCGGCGCAGGATCGGGGTCGTGAGGTGGAACGGCACGTTGCCGACCACGACCGGCACGTCGAGCGGATGGCGCAGCACGTCGCCGTGCATGGCGCGCACGCCGCCGATCCGAGCGAGCCCGTCCAGCCGGGTCTCGTCGATCTCGAGCGCGGTGACGGACCGCCCGAGGCGAGCGAGCCGTCGGGTGAGGGCGCCGTCGCCGGCGCCGATCTCGAGGACCGGGCCGTCGACGGCGTCGACGAGACGGACCATCCGCTCGATGGTCGGCGTGTGGATGAGGAAGTTCTGTCCGAGTTCATGGCGTCCGCCATGACGGGAACGAGGTCGCATGAGAGCACTCCTGAAGACGATTCGGAGCACCCGGGCATCGGGTCGAGGTGACGCGCGTCCGGGTGCGGAGACATCCGGATCGACGGCGCGCGGCGCAAGCGGGGCGCGCCGTCAGGCGCGGCGCTCGCGAACAGCCCAGAAGCACACCGCCGGTGCGCTGCACAGAGTTCCCATGGCCATCAGCGTAGGCGGGGGCGCGCCGCACGTCGAGCTGAGCCGGGGTGTCGGCGGTCGCGCCTAGCATCGCAAGCATGTCGGATCTGCAGCGCGTCGCGCGATGGGCCGAGGCGCTCATCGCCCTCCACCTCGACGAGTCGTGGACGTTCGGCTTCGACAACGCCAAGCGCCGCGCCGGCCAGTGCGACTACACGCGGCGCCGCATCACGGTGTCGCGCTACCTCGCCGCACGCTACGACGACGACGTCAACCACCAGACGCTGCTGCACGAGGTCGCGCACGCCCTCGCCGGACGCGCGGCGGGCCACGGCCCGCAGTGGAAGCGCATCGCGCGCAACCTCGGCTACGTCGGCGGCACGACGCACGACGGCGAGACCGCGACCGAGCTCGCGCCCTGGGTGGGCTCGTGCCCGTCCGGTCACGTCGTCTACCGGCACCGCCGCCCGACGCGGGCATCGTCGTGCGTGCGGTGCGCGCCCACGTTCGACCGACGGTTCCTGCTCAGCTGGACGCGACGGGAGATCACGGCCGCCGACCGGGAGGCGGCGCGCACACCCCGATAGCGCGCATCCTCGGCGAGCTCGGCGGACGGCCGTGCGACGATCTCGCCTGCTTCGCGCGCACCCTTTTGGAGTGCATTTATTGCACTAGGTGTGCATATATTGTTACGGTGTCTGGGTTCGCTATCGACAGATGCCAAAGGAGTCTCCATGTCGATTCAGCTCACGCCGGACGATCACACCGCGTCCGCAGTCCGGAAGGCACGGCGCCGGATCCTGCCGCTGGTCTGCGTGCTCTACTTCATCGCCTACCTGGATCGCAACAACGTGGGGTTCGCGCGCGAAGCGATGAGCGAGGACATCGCGCTCACCAGCACGGCCTTCGGACTCGGGGCAGGACTGTTCTTCATCGGGTACACCCTGTTCGAGGTGCCGAGCAACGCAGGGATGCACCGGTTCGGTGCGCGACGGTGGATCTCGCGCATCCTCATCCCGTGGGGCGTGCTGGCCATGGGGATGGCGCTCGTCGTGGACGAGACCTCCTTCTACGTCATCCGCCTGCTGCTGGGGGTCGCGGAAGCCGGGTTCTTTCCGGCGGTGGTGTACTACTTCACGCTCTGGTTCCCCGTCCGTCAACGCGCGACGATCCTCGGAGCCTTCGTCCTCGCTCAGCCCATCGCGAACATGCTGGGCGCGCCGTTGAGCGGCCTGCTGCTCGGCATGGACGGCCTGTGGGGATTGCACGGTTGGCAGTGGATGTACCTCATCCAGGGTCTCCCCGCTGTGCTGTTCGGGATCGCCACTCCCTTCCTCCTCACCGACCGGCCGTCTCAGGCCCGTTGGCTCGACGACGAGGAGAAGCGCGCGCTCGACGCCGCGATCGATGCGGACGCGACCACCGTCGCCGAAGCTCCCGGCTCGTTCCTTCGCGCTCTGCGTGACCGTCGCGCCCTGGTGTACGCGCTGCTGAACTTCGGGATGGTCCTCGGGATCTACGGCCTGGCGTTCTGGCTGCCGACGATCGTCGGGGAGATGGGCGACTTCACCGATCTGCAACGCGGATTCATCGTCGCGATCCCCTACGCCGGCGGCGCACTCTTCGTGGTGTGGTGGGGGCGTCGCGCGGATCGCACGGGCAAGCGAGCGCGCCACGTCGCTCTGAGCCTCGCCGTCGCCGCGATCGGACTGCTCGGCGCGGGCTACACCCTGGCCGCCTCCCCTGTCATCGCGATGGGGTTCCTGACTCTCGCGGCGATCGGGATCTACACCGCGATCGGTCCGATGCTCTCGATGCCGGCGAGCCTGTTCTCCGGCGCCGCCGCCGCAGCGGGGATCGGGCTGGTGAACGCCGTCGGCAACATCGGCGGGTTCGTCTCCCCCTTCGTCGTGGGCGCTCTGACGGAGCTGACGGGAGGGACCCAGGCGGCGCTGTGGTTCCTTGCGATCGCTCTGGCGGCGACCTCGGCGGCAACCCTCCTGTACGCCGGCCGACGGCCCGAGGGCGACACCGGCCTCGCGCTGACGACCGCGGCCGCACAGACCTCTTCCCGGAACGAAGGAGAAACAGCATGACCGACCTCGACGGAACGATCGCCCTCATCAGCGGTGGCGGTATCGGAATCGGCGCGGGAATCGCCGAGCGTCTCGCCGCTCGCGGCGCGCGCATCATCGTGACCTACCGCTCCCATCGGCCCGACCCCGACCTTCTGGATCGGCTCTCGCACCCCGGCGGCGAGCCCGCGCTCGCCGTCCCCGTCGATCTGACCGACGAAGAGCAGGTGGCGGCGCTCGGGGAGCGGATGGCCGACGACATCGGCCGAGTCGACATCCTCGTCCATAACGCGGGCGGACTCGTCCAGCGCTCGCCGCTCTCGGAGATGTCCTACTCCCTGTTCCGGCAGGTTCAGGCGGTGAACGTCGACAGCGTGTTCCTGCTCACCCGCCAGCTGCTCCCGCTGATGGTCGAGGGAGGCAGGATCGTCATCGTCAGCTCGCTCGCGGCGCGCAACGGCGGACATGCCGGTGCCACCGCCTACGCGACAGCGAAGTCCGCGCTGTTCGGATTCACGCGGGGGCTGTCGAAGGAGCTCGCGTCTCGAGGGATCACGGTCAACGCCGTCGCGCCCGGATTCATCGAGGCAACGCCGTTCCACGACACCTTCACGACGGCGGATTCCAAGCGCGAGACCATCAAGATGATCCCGGTCGGCAGAGCGGGCACGCCGGCCGACGTGGCCTCCGCGGTCTCCTGGCTCGCCTCCCCCGACACCGCGTTCATCACGGGCGCGGTGATCGACGTCAACGGCGGACAGCAGTTCAGCTGATGATGCGATCACCGATCATCCATCCCGATGTCCTGCGCGCGCTCGCCGTGGCCGGCCACAAGTCCCTCATCGTGATCGCGGACGCGCACTTCGCCGGGCAGACGAACCGCGGGCGGAACGCCGCCCTGGTCCACGCCGCCCTCGCGCCCGGCTCCCCCACCGTCACCGAGACGGCTCGCCTCATCGGCGGCCTGCTCACGGTCGAAGCCGTCGTCGCGATGCGGCCGCCATCGCCCGACCTCGGTGTCGTGGCTCAGGAAGTGGCGCGCGCTTTCGACTGCGCCGAGCCGGACGAGGTCTCACGCGAGCAGTTCACCGCGCTCAGCCGGTCCGACGACACCGTGCTCTGCGTCGTCACGGGCGACACCCGGCGGTTCGCGAACGTGATCCTCCGAGTGGGGGTGACGCCTGCGGCATGATGGCATGCATGAGCACGACCGTCTCGCGCGCCATCGACATCCTCGAACTGTGCAGCGCGGAGCCGAGGTCGGCAGCGGAGATCGCCGAGATCCTCGGGGTCCACCGCACGACGGTGCTGCGCACGCTCCTCCCGCTGCAGGACGCAGGTTTCGTCCGGCAGACGAGCCCGGGGGTGTTCGGCACGGGATTCCGGCTGGCCGCCCTCGCACGCACGGCGATGGAGCACTTCGACCTCCGCGGCATCGCCCACCCGCATCTGCGGGCACTCGGTCAGGCACTCGGGCTCACGGTGCAGTTCGCGATCGCGGACGGTGATCGGATCCGATACGTCGACAAGGTGGAGCCGCGCGATTCCATCGTCCTCAACACCGAGATCGGCGGAGATGTCACCGTCAACACGGCGGGCGTCGCCAAGGCGATCCTCGCGTACCTGCCGAGCGCACGACGCAAGCGCATCCTGGACCGGACGTCCTTCGACGCCTACACCGAACGGACCCTCACCGACCGTGCAGCATATGAAAGGGTCCTGACCCGCGTGCAGGAACGCGGCTGGGCCTTCGACGACGGCGAGTTCGACGAGCTGTCCAACTGCATCGCAGCACCTGTGTGGGATCACGCCGGTCAGGTCGCCGGCGCGGTGTCGATCACCGACTTCCGGACGCGTCAGAACACCGACGAGCTGCAGCGGCTCCTCCCCTCTCTGCTCGCCACTGCGGAGGCGATCAGCCTCGATCTCGGATGGCGTCCGCCCCAGGGGAGTGATGCGGACGTCGATCTGGTCGTCCCCCGCGGCGGGAAGGCGGAGAGCTAGGAGTCCTTGCGGCGGTACTCCAGCTCGGGTCGGCCTCGGCCGCCGTGCCGGGGCGAGCGGATGGCCGTGCCTCCGTCAGCGAGGAACTCCAGATACCGCCGCGCCGTGACACGCGACAGCCCCAGTACCTCCGCGACCTCGCTCGCCGACCGTCCGTCAGCGCCGAGCAGGGCGCTCACGGCATCGAGCGTCTCGGGTGAGAGCCCCTTCGGGAGCCCGGGGGTGTTCGACGTGCGCAGCGCCGCGAACGCCGTGTCGACGTCGCGCTGGCTGAGGGACGACGCCGACGACCGCATCCGCTCCGCGTACTCCCGGTAGGCGCGCAGCTTCGCGGCGAACACCTCGAACGTGAAGGGCTTGATGAGGTACTGCACGACGCCGACCGCGACCGCCGCGCGGACGGCGTCGAGTTCGCGGACCGCGGTCACGGCGACGACGTCGACGACGATGCCGGCGGCGCGCAGCTCGCGGCACAGTTCGAGGCCGTGGCCATCGGGCAGGTTGAGGTCGAGCAGCAGCAGCTGGATGCGGTCGGTCGTGCCGTAGACGTCGCGGATGGCGCGGCGCGTGTCGGCGATCGTGTGCGCCGTGCCGGCGAGCGCGAAGCCGGCCATCCGCTCGACATACGCGCCGTGCGCCGCCGCCGTGCGCGGATCATCCTCCACGACGAGCACCCGGATGGCGTTCATCGCCCGTCCTCCTCGGCGCCCGCCCGGGTGCCGTCGGGCCCGTCCGTCCCCGTCGCCACCTCGCCCGGCCTCTCCTCGCCCGGGTCGCACTTTCCGTCCTCAACCGGCACCCCCGGGACGGGAACTGCAACCCGGGCGAGAGACGAGCCGACCCCCACCCCGACCG